>JAFGFD010000089.1 GCA_016931215.1 Candidatus Omnitrophota bacterium | reverse complement strand
GGCATAATAACAATCAGGGAAAATAAAAAGGATGGCGACAACCTCACATTAAGTGTTGGGCCCGAAAACGGGTCATTTTCGGTCGTGCCATCCAAATCTAAGTATACATCATTATTATGTAAAAATCAAGGGGTTTTTAGGCTTTTTATGTATTTTAACAAACTTTACTCGAAACAGACAAGAGTAGGGTTTGAAAAAAAATCACTTATCCACATGTAATCCATATAGTAATATAACATATTGAAAACAAAGGAGTTACGTTCTTTATTGAATTATCACGAAGTTAACATAAGATATATTATAGGACGTTGTATTATATATAAAAATGGCCAGTCTATAACGAGCCTCTCATGAATTTCTTATGTATCGTATTTTTCAGTAACATTATGGCTATTATGTGTATTTTGCAATGGCATTAATAATCGTCTCTATATCAACAGGTTTTGCTATAAATGGGTTACCCCCTATGAATCCCCCTGTGCTGCTGACCTCCCCTGCCTTAGCGACTGCTGTAAGGAATATAATAGGTATATTCTTTGTAATCATATCTTCTTTTATTTTTTGCGCAACGGCTCCTCCATCCATATCCGGCATCATGATATCGAGGAATATTATATCTGGCTTGAACTCCTTTACGGCCTGTAACCCCTTAGATCCTTTGGATTCCGTCTTTACTATGAACTTGCCCGTAGATTCAAGGTTCATCTTTAGCAATCTTAGAAAATTTACTTCATCATCTATGAACATTACTTTCTTCTTCATCTTTTACCTCTCTTTTATACGCTTAACCTTTCTGAACCTTCACTGGTTATTTTTTCTCTTTTTTCTTTTTATGGCACTGTCTATTCTTTCCAGCAGATTGGAGACGTTGATCGGCTTGACTATATAGTCGATCGCTCCTACGCTATCAGCTTTCTTCCTGTCTTCTTCCTTTTCAAGGGCCGATAGCACTATAACCGGCACCCTTCTAGCCACCGGGTCTTTTCTCAATAGCAGGCATGCTTCAATACCGCCAAGTACGGGCATCAATAGGTCCATTATGATTAGGTCCGGTTTAAAGTCCTTGACTTTATCGATTATCCCCGTTGATGATGACAGAGTCTTAACCTTATATCTGCCCGTGTGCTCCAAATTTAGCTTTACTATATCCAAAAAATCCTTTTCGTCATCAACTATCATAATCTTTCTTTTGGCCATTGCCCGTTTCCCCATATGCTATGCATTTTAATAATCACAAACAAAAACTGCTATATGGTACTCCTTTCATCCAACTTCCCAAGTCTACTCATGGCACTGTCTATCTTATCCTCCAACTCCCTGGAATTTACGGGCTTAGCTATAAAATCTTCCGCGTATTTTGAAAAGGTCTCGCCCCTAAGATCCCTGGAATCTATAGAGGTCAACATGATGACGGGTATAAAAAGAGTCCTTTCGTCCTTTTTAATGACATCCAAGACCTCCAACCCGTTCAACTTTGGCATTATCATATCCAGTAATATAAGATCGGGCTTGAGCTTTA
This sequence comes from Candidatus Omnitrophota bacterium, assembly GCA_016931215.1. GTDB lineage: Bacteria > Omnitrophota > Gorgyraeia > JAHIPI01 > JAHIPI01 > JAFGFD01. Next base: position 16,350 of record JAFGFD010000089.1, on the reverse strand, counting down.
CCGCGCTTGACAGGGCCCTGTCAGAATGGCTTTCCAGTCTGACTTCGTATTTACCCGTCTTTTCCAGGTTGACCTTAACAATATGGCCATAACCCTCATCATCATCTATGATCAGTATCCTTTTCTTTGCCACGTGACCGTCCTCCGTTTATGTATCGACTGCATTCGACTTTATTATCTCTGCGTATATCCTGGCGCTGGGCTTGATCGTCCTCCTCTGGTTATTGTAATCGACTTCGATAAGGCCGAAACGCGGGGCATAGCCGTGAGACCATTCAAAATTGTCGAGGAGCGACCAATGCAGATACCCTATAATATCGGCGCCGTCCTTGATCGCCCTGTGAATCTGCCTGAGATGGAGCTTTATGAAGTCTATCCTGTCGAAGTCATCATTGGTGCATATTCCGTTTTCCGTGATCAGAATCGGTAAGCCATATCTCTGGTGATACTCCATAAGCATGCTATACAAGCCCTCAGGATATATCTCCCATTTCATGAAGTTCCTTTTGCCGGAGTCCATATGATGGGCCTGAGAGCACACCTCGCCGAATATCCTCTCTTTTGAAAAACCGCTGAAATGTATGAAGTCCCTGGTATAGTAATTCAATCCTATGAAATCAAGAGATCTCTTAAGAGGCAAGCGAGTAATCGGGATTCCAGGCGCTACGCACCAGCCCTTCATCAGGGCATCTATAAAGAGCCTGTTCACATAATGATGCCTGATCCTGGCGGATAGAAGATCCAGCTTGGAGTTATTTCTGCATGGGGAGTAAGCCAGACTAAACTTGGCAAGACTTACTTTGGGTTCCGGCCAATTATTGGCCCTGTAGGTATCATGTATCACCTTATACGCCCGGCAGTGGGACCTTAAGATCGCAATAAAGGCGCGGGAGGCGTCTTTCAGCGATCTTCTCCCGGGCGGCCACGCACCGTCAATATAAGCACCGTGAATATTGCCGACGGGCTCATTGACCGTCAGCCAGTACTGGACATCCTCCCCGAGTTCCCGCACCACTTTATCCGTATACTCGGCGAATATCCTGTCGCTCCCCTGCCCTATCCACCCCCCTTCTTTCTGAAACCAGACAGGCAGAGTAAAGTGGTTGAGCGTGACGATAGGTCTTATCCCCAGTGCACGCAATGACCTTATAACATCTCTATAATGATTTATGGCTACTTTATCAAAGCTTCCCTTTTCCGGCTCGATCCGGCTCCATTCAAGGGAAAAACGGTGGGCGTTATGGTTGAGTGATTTCGCTAATTTGAAATCGTTTCGGAATAATTCATACTGGTTGCAGGCCCTGCCCGAGGCCTCCTTGAACCTTCCTTTTCTTTCCCATTCCCACCAGTCGTTGTAGATATTACCGCCCTCTACCTGATGGCTTGAAGTAGCCGCACCCCATAAAAAATTGGTCGGGAAATGTAGCAACTCTTTCATGTAAATGATTTTATCATTAATCTTTTTTATTTACAACGATAAAGTGCAATAAAAAAGGGACGGAATATTGCGAAAGACAAACGTATTCTGTCCCTGATTCTATTGATATCTACACTTCACTGTTGGCGGAAAGCGAACAAAGATGATTGCTCAATACACTATGGATCTGAGTGGGTTTCAATTGTTTGCCCTGGTAAAGGCATACGGCGATCATGTTTGTCTCGGCTATCCTTTCGTTTACCAGTTCCTCATACTCCGCTATCTCGGCCCAATAATCTTCTACCATGCTGGAACCGTCGCCTGCTATCCTCATCATCATATAACCCCTCGCCATTATCTCCTCATACCTCTTCTTCCATTTTTCAAGCATGGCGAATTTGTCGAACCTGTCGTCTTCCGTAAGGTACCACTGCTCAAACTCGGCTATAAACATCTGGTCGGTAAGGAGAAAATCCTCTATCTCGGAGATATGCTGTTTGAGCATGCCTATGGCCTGATTTACAGTAACTCCTCTTCGCGGAATCCACATGCAGTGTTCGCGCCTTCTCAACCCTTCCATAAAAAAATTTGATAACGACTGCATGAGTTGCTCATCGTCATCATAAAAATAATAAAGATGGTAACCCATTATCGATTCACCTCTTTTTTAGTATACCACCTTATCTATTAATAATCAAGATAAAAAATGGATAATAAAACTACACACTCATACAACATACGGTGTAGCAGTTCTTCAAAATCGTGCCGATTTCATGTACATAGAGCTGGTCTGAATAAAACCTGTCCATTAGTAGGAATAAAAATCAATCGTTCAAAACCGTTGCAGCTCGCTTATTATCGGTACAATTGAATATCATGGTACAGCTGCCCGAACACCCGCAGGTGCTGCCGTAAATATACTTGATGTCTATGCCCGCGTCTTTTATCTTCTTGCCCATAAGCGCGGCCATGCCTTTTTTGTTCTCCAGTTCTACGGCAACGACATCTCGCTCGCTCACTTCAAGCTTTCTCGATTTTATGCCTTCCATAGCCTTCGCGTTGTCTTCTGTCACTATTCTGAACACCGCTTCTTTGTCCACTCCAAAAGCGTGAAGGGCGGTTATATTCACGCCCACCTTATAAATCGCGCTTGTAACCTCCTCCATCATGCCCAGCTTATTGGCAGTCTTGACTACCAATTCTTTGACAATCTTCGCCTTGGACATACGACACCTCCCGTCTATTGAACGCGCCTATACGCGATTGGGCCCCGCGTCGGCGCATTGCTGTTATGTTGCCCGGATTATCAATAATCTTTCCAAAGATACGCATCGACATATTGACACAGTATCTCCTGAACATTTCGGGACGGCGATGTCTTGAAATATGCGTGTATCAAGGCGTGAGCCATCTCATGCGCAAGTACGCCGTCCGTCACACGTTCCACAAAAATCGTGATCGTCCTCGTTGTCTCCGAATAGAGCGCTATCTCCCCCTCTTTATAACCGGTTTTCAGATAGATGTCAACTTTAAAATTTTCCGGATATATGCCCAATATATCCTCTACTCTCTCCACAATACGGTCCACCCTTGTCTTTACCAGGCATACATCCGACCCGCAACTCGGAGCAATGTTGCCTATCTTCCACAAAAAATCATTCAATTCATCGCATTGAGTATAATAGATTACAGTATAATCCGTCTTGAAGGGGCTATGGATTTCTTGAGAAAAGGCAAGCGGCGTTTGCGAAAATAATATTAACGCAATAAGAGGGAATGTAAAAAGGGATTTCTTCATCACCCATGTTTATGTTGATGTCTTAAAGAACTCCAGTTTATCCGCCAACCTGTCGACGGATTCTTTAAGTCTGATCCTGTCGATGGCTTCATCCCGAAGCATGCTCGAAATATCGGACACGTCGTACTTGATCTCTTTAATCCTGTCTTCCATACACTCAAAAAATCCGTTGAGCGCCTGTTGCATCTCCTCGAACTGATCGCTCGAGCGCAATTGAATCCTATATCTAAGATCTCCGTCGGCTATTATATCGTAAAGGCTCTTCTCGAATCTGTATAACGGGCCCGCCATTCTGTGCGACAGGTATATGAACACCGCGAATGCGGAAAGTCCGATGGTAACCAATACTATCAGACTTATAAGCAAAAAATTCACGAAGAAGAAAGAAAATGTGCTTTGCACCTTTATGCCTTCGGCGAGGTATGCGGTTGTAATGGTGCCCCTGGAGACATAAAAAAGGAGCGCGCCTATCAAAAACGCCTCCCATACCATAAGGAGAATAAAATAAAAAGAGAAGTTTACCTGGAACTTCTTTTTAATAAAGTAGTTTTTCCTCCTTAGCCAATATCCTTCCACTAGTAGACCTCTTTCATCATATTATCTTTTATATCGATCTTCGCATCTTTCCTCTTATCCTGTAACCACCCCTCGAATTCTCCGTAGAGCTTTCTCTGCCTTATCCTCTCCTTTATATCGTCGTAGACATCATTTAGCGCAGGTGTATCTAGGGACTCTCTATCCATTACCTGAATGAGATAATATATATCTCCATCTTTATACACATCGGATTTTCCTACATCAAGGTCGAACGCGCTCAAGAATGTCTCGGAAGGAACTTCGTCATACCTAAGCTTAACTGTCATGTCCCAATCAAAAGGCTCACCTTCGCTTAACCTTCGCGCGAAGTCGTCAACAATTTCCTTTTTATGGTTCTTTATAACATTGAAGGTCGTCAGTTCGCCTATCTTCAGGTAATAGTCTGCTATCTCCTTGTCCGTGACGAATGTCTTCTTTTCGAATTCTCTGTTCTTGAACTCGATAAAATCCCTGATAAGCGTCTGCTCCCAGAAATTCTGTATGGTTTGGACGAATCTGTCCTCCTCAGACAGTTTCTCCTTGATGGCCTCCTGTATGATTAGCTTCCTATCGATCATGGAATCGAGAAGGTCGTTAAGTGTCTCGGGACTTACTCTAAAGGAAGGATTTTGCCTAACTCGCAAGGCGAGTTCTTTCTTGAAGTCTTGCAAATAGATATTTTCGCCATTGACCGTCGCCAATGCCTTTTCGCTTAAACCCCTGTCTTTTGCACAACCTGAAAACAGCGCTATAGTCAAAAAAACCAATATCGGTAGGCTACTTCTTAAATTGCGCATCATACCTCTTAAGTATCTCTTCAGTTATATCAACCGCGTTATCGATATAAATCATGTTGGGACTCTTTTGAAAGATGATGCTATAGGATTCTTTATCGCCGATATCCTTTATTATCTTCATAACGTCCTGCAGGAGTTCGACCGTCAGCTCTTCGTCCATATCCTTTATCTCCTCTTCCAGGTCCGCTTTGAGACGCCTCAACTCCTTCAGATCTTTCGAGAGTTTGCGTTCCCTCTTCTTCCTCTCCGCATAATCGACATTTTTATCTTCGCTCAATTTATTCCAGTGCTCCCTGAGCTCGCTCTCCTCCTTTACGAGGCGGTCGCGTCGTTCGGTCAGCTCTTTCTCAAGCGTCTCCCTGGCCTTGAGCCCTGCCTTGGATTTACTGATTATCTCCTTCATGTCGAAGGCGGCCACCTTACCGTCATCTTTGGCGGCCATGCCATAAGAGGCGGAGCATAATATTGCAATTAAACTGAGCGCTAAAATCTTGACGAATCTCATGAAATCACTTCCTCCTTTTGTCGGTATTAAAACTCTTAGTAAGCCATCTCTTGAGCTGTACCGGCACCGACTCCTTCGAACTCATTATCGCTGTACGTGCCGCCTGCCTGGCCCATGATATCTTGTCCCCCTACGGTACCATCGACTCCGGCCAGCCACTCGTTGTTGTCCCATTTGGTACCACTCAGTGTAACACTATCAGGGCCCTCTGTCAAACCCAAACTCCAGTTATTGGGGTCTGCAGGGCCTCCGCTATAAGTGCCGTAGATAAGGGCCGCCCAGAAGGCCGAGTCGTATATAGAGATGTCCATCATGGCTGAGGTTATAAAATCATTCGCTCCCGTCAGGATGTTCGCGTATGTCTCGGTTATAGGCACGCTCACCATGCTTGCCATCGCGTTCTCAAAATCGAGCATGTTCTCAAACCCCAGCTGTTCAGGCGTAAGTAGCTCGGTCGCATCCACCCACTCGCCCAAACCGGCCGCCTGCCATGTATCCGTGCCGTCGGGGACGTCGACGTAGTTACCGACGACCTCGCCCTCAAGCATGCAGCTGCCGATATTCCTGCCGTCCGATGACTCTATAGGATAAAGACTGATGCCTTTTAACGATCCTGAAAACATGTTACCGCTCCAATCGCTTCCTATCACCGTACCCAGGATGTAGCCATCCGGATTCGGATAATCATCGCCGTAAGCGACCGCTCCTATGGCCAGCCTGAAAGGTGAATTCGGACCGCTCCAGGTACCTCCGAGCTGCGTCGACCATATTCCGAAATCGACATAGTCTTGATCGATTATGCCGTATACGTAACCGTCGAAGTATGAAGCGGTAATGGCTCCTCCGCCTTGGAAGCCGCCCGAACCCATACCTGTCATCCATATCTCCTCTATATAGTCATCGTTCCAGCCTCCGTTATAATCCACAAAATCGGCGGGATTTATAGTAGTATATCCCATGCCCTCATATACCCAATCGCCTTGCAAAGTAAACATATCGATGCCGCTAAACTGTGTTCCCGTTATGTCGGGTGCGTAGACAAGGCCGATCTCTCTGTAACCCTCTACTGCCGGTTCCATGATACAGAATCCGATGCCCCGCGCGTCGATAATTCCGTTGTACATGGCGCCGCTGATCAATCCCGCATAGGCGCTGCCGTCATAATTCGTGGTCCCGTTCTCTCCGTCTCTCCAGTTGTGGCTTGAGAATTCGCAATCGGAGAACACAACTGGTTGCCCATCGTACAAATTCTCTCCGTAATAATAATCTCTTGGATGGTTCATACGATATGCTCCCAAGGCATACAAGGTAACGGTACTATCAGAGTAATCAAACCACGGCGTGCCCATGCCACCTGCAATCGGTTCGCCGTCAAAGCCGCCTACAGAGACGCAACCGCTACTTGATACTTCCGATTCCGGATTGTAATACCAGAATGAAGTTCCCCCTAAACGAATGCCGCAGTCAAAAGGCACCATGTTCTCCCAGACTCCGCCCGCCACCATCTGCCAGCTTCCGTCGGGATTCGCTACACCGAGAACCTGACCACTGAGATTGAATGCCTGATGATTGTCGACAGCTCCCATCGCCGTTCGCGTAACGACGAGGCCGTTACTGAGAGAGCCCTCCAGAATACCGTCGGTAAGTGTGCCGTCTTCCACTTGTGCCATCCAGTAACCCCAGTCTATATCCCACGCCTCATACTGTTCGTCCCAGAAGGTTCCGATGCCGCCGTTTCCGCCTATGTAGGCATTCCAAAGCGGCGTCGTACCTTCGCACACTCCGCCGAATGTCGGCAAATTGAAGACGCCCCAGTCCTCGCCCGGAATAGACAACGCCTGACCGCAATATATCCCTGATACTCCTTGGCTAGTCCCGCCATCAACAAACGAGAGATAGAATTTAGGATTATTGAGGCTCCCGTAATGGTCTCTGTAGTAAGGGCCTTGCGAGAAGATATAGTCTACGAGCCCTTCTGCGGATAGAGGACCAACGTAATCCGTATTCATCGGATGGGTCTCTATAAGGCCCGTGATCTCGAACATATCTATGTTCGAATCGGTGCTCCCGTCAAACCTGGCATCGGCATATCCGGCTTCAGTCCCCGTATCATCTATGTAAAGAAGATACGCAAACGCGCCTATGGGATTCTTCAAATATCCGGATACGTGGCCTGCGTAGGCCCCTCCGTCATACGTCGTGTGGGTTCCGTCTTCATAGTCGTGGCTATAAACAAACGAAGTCCATGTAGTCCCTTTTTCCCGGAAGTAATTCTCTTCCTCCGGACTTGCGATGCCCTCATCCCATTCAAGGTCATAGTAGCCCTTGAAGTAGGTCATGGCGGTACCGTCATCCCAGATCGAGTCTGTGGAGCCGAGTATGCCACCGATCTCGCCGATCTCTGCGAGGGAAGCCCTTACATCCTCGTAATGGGTCACCCAATCGGTAAAGAGCTCGCTATCCAAATAGATGATGTGAGGATCGCTTAAGAACGAAAGGTCAGAATAGCCCAGTCCCCTTTCGTCCCAATAGCCGCTCCTGCCATAATTCGTATTACTGCCTCTTATACGGAAAGAACCGCTATAGCTACCGTCAGCGAAATAGTTAAATTCTTCCCGCTCGACGGTATTAATTTCAAATTGGCCGTCCGGTTCGTAACATCTCATATACCTGGCGTAGCCGCCTGTCATGTCTTCATTATAATTGAATATATACTCGTTCTGGTACTGCATATCTCCGTCGCTCCATAGTTTCATATAACTGCCGTTATGGGCGACTACGTTACTGTACAAATCCACGCCCGCTGTCGTGTAGAACTCACGGTCTACAGGGCTCACAAACGAGAGGTGCTCTCCATCGTAGGCGCCGAGGACCTTTCCTATCCACGAGCCTCGGTCTATGTCTATGTCATAATCGTAGACTCCCCAGAGCTCACCGAAGATCGTACCATATTGGGTATAAGAAAGGTAATTCCCTGAGACGATATCCGCCGTCATCTCGTTACCGTCGAATGTGCCGTTCTCTACGCCGGCAATCCAGATCCCCCAATCGTCACCGCCGCCCGCCAATCGTCCGAATGAACCCTCGCCTCCGATAGAACCTGTCCAGGCCGTCTCCTCTTCTGGATTGTAGAACCCTCCCAACCCGTCATCATAATTTGAGCCCAGTATTGCGTCGAATACTCCGAAGGGATAGCTGCCCTCTTCGCTTGATGAATCCCATACATAGTGGGTCAAACCTTTGTAATAGAATCCGTCCACCTCTGTGGATGCCTCAACAAAACCTGTACCTCCGGTAAACCTGCCTCCCAGCTCGACATCGAGGCCGCCTCCGTATACATAATCCATGACAAAGCCCTGGGGATCTATGCCGGTCTCTTCTTCCATCTCATATGGCGTTATATCCCCTCCACCCCTCCACATGCCCTCTACTCCATCATTGAAATAAAGAGGGTAGAGGTCAGCCATCACGGTACCTATCGCATACCCTATTCCGCCCAGCGGATTGACGTAGAGAAAGTAGGCGCCGCCGTCCAGCCCGTCATTCCAAATACCTCCGGTATTCCCCGACAACGCGCCGCCGTCCAGAGTCATATCGAAACCGTCGTCATTTAAGCTATCCAGCCAGCTGTTCCATATATAAGGCCCTCTGCTGTTATAATCAGCATAAGCACCGACTGTGTGATAAGTGAAGCTTGTCTCATTACTCCACCAGTTCTCGGCCTGCGATATGATTATACCTATGTCATCGCCCGCCTGCATCGGGATACCCCCGGCATTCTCATATATGGTACTTTCTGTCGGACCGCCCCAAAGTGCGGTAAGCGTAGCCGGCGTCTCATTCGCAACCCACGTTCCTCCCCCGAGCGCTTCCCAGTCTCCGTCGTCGTGGTAGCCTATTATATTCCCGTGCAAATCCGCAACTCCATGAAAACCAACCTCCACACCGTCCAACGTGGCGCTCATCAGGCCGTTCTCTAAAGCTTCTCCGTCGATATCCACAAACCAAAAACTTAGGCCGCTGAAGTCGTCCGGATAATCGATATCGCCTCCGCCCGCGTATGCCTGCCATGTCTCGCCCGGATATTCGTCAAATCCGCCCAGGCATCCGATGGTCCACAGGCTCCATTTGTTTTCTATCATCTCATCTTCAACGTCGATGGACTCAACGAGGGCCGTACCAGATACGTTCCCGTCCCGGCTGTAGATAAAGCCAGGGTGCTCTTCGCTGTCTATGTACGGACTCTCCGGTGATAAGTCGCCCGGCGTCAGAAGAACAAGGTCATCAAAATAAGATTGTAAGGTTCCCGCACCTTCAAGCATACCTATCCCCGGGTAGAAAGAACCTCCGATGTCGATAGAGCTTACGACGCCGGCGCGGTAACCTTCGCCTACATCATTAGGCCTCAGGTATAATGCCAATAAGAGCCCTGTCAGCTCTTCATCGTTATTGCGGGCTCCGCCGATTACTCCCAAGACAGATGTGGTACCTTCTGTCATCAAATAAAATTCGCTTCCCCAGAGATGATGCCCGTCACCGTTAAAGTACTCTCCCAGGAGCACCAGATTTGACCCGCCATCCCAAGGCATTCCGTCCGCACCGCATATGAAGCTCAGGAAGCCGTCGTCAAGATATACGCCTTCCCATTCATCTACGTATCCAAAGCCTGCCGACGACTCATACTCTCCAGCCCAAAATGATAAAGGAAGCTGGTAGGTCTCTTCATAGTAACCCAGGGCTGAAGCAATCCACGTGCCGCTCTCTTCCTCGTTTACCCCGCCTATTATACCTTCCGAAGACGAAAGGCATCCTTCCGAAAGCGTGTAACCTTCAAGGGTCCCGCGTATCTCATTGTTGTCCCAGGTACCGGTGACGTCGGCGATAGAGTATGACGGCCTCTCCTCCGCATAGGACTTGACTCCTATCTTAGCTTGCCATTCTATGTCATTTTCAGAATCGATCTTCGTATACGTGTTGCCATCGCCAAATGCCACATCAAAAATCCCCCACCCCGCTCCTTCGTACGGGGCAAGAGTAAAGCCGAATGGTCGATCGTCGACGTATGCCATTCCCCCTCTAATCTCACCCTGGCCGTAATAATCGCCGTATAACCGCGCCCACTCCATGTAGCTTCTGGATGGAGAAGTTCTCAGATCTTCCGAGCTGATCTCGACGCCGCTTTCCATTATATATGGAAAGGCCGTCCCGCTTGCCAGCCATAGATTCGAGACATCGTCATAGTCACCTTGAATAGGTCCGAGGAATACGCCCGTATTATACAACCCTCCTCCTACGGGATAGGCAAAGAGCGCGCCTAAATAGCCGTCCATCACACCTTCGTTCCATATGCCTGTCGTGACACCGTAGAATACCCCTCCGTCGATAGTTGTGATATCCTCTGTAAGGTCATTATAGCTTGAAATCGGAGAATTCCAGACAAAACGGGAGGCCCCTGATTCGGTGTAATATCCGCCCATCGCCATAATCGGGAATTCCGCACCGTCATTCAGTCCCCAACCCGGCATGATAGAGCCTATTCTTCCGTATTCTTCACCGGCCCAATTCATATAACCGTCGTTGTTTTCGTATAGTGACCCTTTATACATTATGACTTCGGTGATCTCATATTGAGGCCTGTATCTGTTCCAATAGCCACTCAAGGTGAGAGGCAATTCATAGTAAGTTCCGAGCCCCACCCCTTCAAAATAATAGGAAGAGGCCTCGGTATAATCGCCCAATACCGTTCCCATCGAAGCGCCGTAATAGACGCCATCCATGTACGCCTCTATGATATCCATGCGCAATGATTGATCGTCAAAATTGTCGATACCTTCGACAACGGATATAAGGATTCCTTCCGATCCGTCTCTTGTGTATTCGCCTCCTCCCAAAGCGAACCATTCTTCCGCATCTCCAATCCTGTCATAAATACCGCGATAAGGACCGTACCAGGTGCCCCATGTCTGACCGGTCAGATGCGTATGCGTTCTTGAAAATGAGTCTTCATAGTACATGTCGGGTGAATCTTCGTCCGGATAAACTGAGAGGCTGCCTTTTATTAAGTAGGATTCAAGAACTTCGGAGCCGGGATCGAGCAGATCCTGAGCCGTAATGCCTGTAGGTCCAACCGGTACAAAGAAAAGCTGCCCTCCTCCCACAAGCGTCCCTTCGTCTCCCTCTAATTCCGTACACTCACTTGAACCTTGTAAAAATCCCATCACGGTCCCGGCGTTGCCTTCGGGATCTATGAATATTCCGCTCAAAGGCCCCTCCCAACTGTGCCAGTTTCCACCGACGAGGCCTTTATAGGCTCCGCCGTCTTCTCCGGCGCCCGAGACTTCAGCCAGCCATAAAGGAAGTGCACTGTTGTTTGAATACGTGCCCTCTACGGTGGCGGCCGCCTCTCTGGTCCACGTCTCGCCCTGTACAGAGGTCTCCACCGAGACATTTATCGAGCTATCGGCGTCGGAAACAAAGTCATCCCCCTCGAAATAACCGAAATGGCCTATCGCTTCGCCAGCAGCCGGCGTCCCTCCGTCGCCCGTGCCGCCTCCGTCGCCCGTGCCGCCTGTATCATCAGGAGGGACATTGACTACATCCTCTCCGCCTGTCGTTCCCTCGCCCGTGCCTGTCGTATCGCCGCCCGTATCCTCTCCTTCATCGCCCAATCCTACGTCACCTATGCCGCCCTCTGGCGGTGAGTAACCGCTTCCCTCTCCGGGGTCCCAACCGCTATTCCAATTGGATTTCTGATCGTCAGTTGCGCCAGTCGGATCGGAGACGTTACCCTGATCGTCGGCGGAAGAGGTCATACCGTCCTCTACGCTCTTCGTAACGTTCGATACCAAGCTTTGCAGCGTACCGCTTCCGTCTTCGATGTAGACCTGGGTAAGCCCCGGCAGAATCACTACATATAATGTGGTACCGCGGACGGCCGCGACCGCCGTAGGCGTCTTGATCTCAAATGTAGAATTTCCTTTAAGCTTCTCGACCTTCGCTCTTATATTTCCGAGATTAGACTCAAATAGGTTATTCTCGTCTCCCGTATCGGTGTCCCGCCTGAGATTCTTTATCGTGATAGTCGAATTTGGCTTCAAATTTATAATATGACCGTTATCGAACTTAAATTCAACTTTGCCGCTCTCTTTCGTCTCTATCGCATCTCCCATCTCTACGTCTTCATTTATCACGGCATTTCGAAAATCCCTGCTTCCTGCCTTTCTTATATTGACTTCGCCCGACAAGTTTGTGATTACGCCTCTGATTACGGAAAGGTCGTCGCTGGCCATTGCTTGAACGATCGTGGTATTGGCTTCGTGTCTGTCTGCCTCGAAACCCATGAATGGCCTGGGGTCCTGAGGAGGAGCGTCGTGGGGGACGACTGTCGTATACCCTTTAGCGACATCTATCCTCTCTTGGGGAAACTTATTATGCGCCACTGTGTATTCGCCTTCCTTCACAAGGACGCCTGTTTGGGATTTCTGATAAAAGACGAACACATCCGTGCCTTTTACGCTCCCCTCCGAATTGGGTGTGGTAATGAAAAAGTTGGTATCACCTATGGTCTTTTTCACTATTGATCTGACTTCGCCCCTCTCGAGTTCTATGGAGGCATTCTTCCTCAGGCCGAACTCATTTATCTGGTAATCACCGATCACCATCTTTGTGTTTTCGGCCACCTCAAGCACGGTCCCGTCCGAGAACTCGATCTCCGCCTTGGATAGGTTCTTTGTCCTTATGGCGCTGCCGATCTCTATGCCGTCACCCTTGACGACGGGCCTCGCTTGGTCGGAACCGGGGCTTATCATATCGACCCTGCCTTCGATGGCATTGAAGGTGCCGACCTCTTCGGCGTACGCCAATGACGCGGACGCTATGGATACACATAGAATAATCAAACCTAAGATTTTTTTACGCATTTTCCCTCTCCCATTTTTTATATTTCGGTAGAAATTGAATTTCAATTTATGATTCCGAGATTAAAATTTGTACTCGACTCCGCCGCTGAAGATATGTCTGTCGTAATCGTAAACTTCGAGATTCGATTCGTTATTTATGTAGGTATAGCGAAATTGCGCCTCAGTATCCTCAAAGATGTCATAAGTCAGCATAGAACTCAGGGTATAGACGTCGTCCTCCCTCTCGTTTCCGTAGACTGAATGGATATTTTCGAAATCCTGGAACTGAATCTCGCCGGTCGTACTAACTTCCAGCTTATCGAACAAGGGAACGAGGATCGTGCCCGAGAACTTATTGCTCAACTGCTCCCAGTTTCTGCCTTCCGCGTCGTCCCGAGCCAATTCATAACGCAGGTTCAGGAAACCCTTGTTCTTGGCGAAGAAGTAGAACCATCCGGCTCCGCCGGCGTAGTTATCGGCATCCCTTCTCTCATCGTCGTTTGCCGCTTTCTTATGGAAATTCTTGTTCTGATAGCGGAAAAAACACTGTATCATATTGCTGTCTCCTAACATGAAATTCCAGAGAGGGGTTACGCTCAAAGTCGTCAGATAATCGTGCCCTCCGACCATTGTATAGTTATAGCTCACTGGAAGGCTTAAGGATGACTTTGTGAAATAATAAGAGGGGGTCACTGTAACGGTATTGCTAAATAAGTCGTATTCGTTAAGATCGTCTTGATTGGCCATATACATAGAGTAATTGGCTTTAAGGCGCAATTGATCGGTAAATCTCTTCGTATATTCTCCTCTGAAGGTTACCACTTCCCTCGTATCCGACTCGTCCGCCACAATATCTACGGTTGACGCATCGCTAGGCATCAATATCACGTTGTCGTCGTATTCATAGGCTACGCCCAGAGAGAATTTGAACGGCCTTTCCGCCTCAACACGTTTCTTGAGAGAATCCATATAGAGGTTTGCAAACAATGCCGTATCGGAATTGGGGTCCACGACTATGACTTCTTTAAAGACATCTTTGGCCTCTGCATACATCCTCTCCCTCATGTATGCCAAGCCTATCTGGTAATCGGCGGTCTGCGTCAAAGACTTGTCAAGTTCCTTCGCCTTCTCGAAAGCCTTTACGGCATCCAAGTTTCTATCTTGCTTTAGAAGGACCAGACCCTTCAGAAAAGAGGTCTGAGCCGGCCTTATTCCTTCCTGCTCAGCGATACTTATATTCTCCATAGCACCATCAAGCTCGCCAAGTTGATAGAGGACCTCCACAAGTTCAAGAAGAGCGCCTTTGATTTTAGGAGTATATTTAATGGCGTCTTCAAGTTGAGGTTTCGCCTTTACATAATCTTCGATCTGTTTATACGAAAGACCGAGATAATACGCGGCCAAGGTAGATGTGGGATCTTTTTGCCTCAATTCTTTCAATATATCTATTGCCTCATCATAGTTTTCCTGCCGATAATAAGATATCGCCTTTTCCATGAGAGGGTCTTCCTCGCCGAAACTACAAGACCAAAATAAAATAACGGATAAAAAAACGGCCGAAAAAATCATGCGTCTAATTTTCATATCCCCCTATCCTTCCGACAGATCAATAATCTTACTTTTTATTTGACTATCATCCATCTTTTTATTTTATTAATGAGAATGATTGATAATATATCATATTACTTATGCGAATGTCAACAACAATATGCCTCTTGAAAGGGTTTACAACACCCTTTCCAGAATCAATTTTTTTGAGTTGTTGTCTACCTGAATGATAAAATTATTAAGAAACGACATGCCCAAAAGCCCGTCGACGCCGCCAATCGATTCCCTGTCGATCAATGCTGCTTGCACCCCCTTCACTTCTGCCTTTCCGACCTTTACGGAATCGAGCAAAATCGGCGTTGCGATGGCTTCTGTTCCGTCGGCCATTATTATCTTGATTTCCCCGAGCCCCGGCGCCATATTTATCCCGAGCGAGTCCGCAACTTCAGCGGTTAGCAGCACAATCGAGGCACCTGTATCGACGACCAGTCGCACTTGAGTGCTACCATTGACGACGGCATCCACTATTATCTGGTTTCCGCTTGCCGTATACGAAGTAACATCTTTTTCGAAATCGGCCTCCATCTTTGCCGCTGCGCTACCTATTACATCGAGAAAGAACTCCTCATCTTTTGCATCGGCACTTTCTTTGGCTTGTTTGTAGCTTGATATGAAACGCTGGAAGCTCATCCTATATCTGTTTGCAATCTTCGCGTATCTGTCGTCAATAGCAATCTTATCTTTTTTCAGATTTTCCAGCATTTTATTAGATTTCGAGAGCTCTGCGTTGATTGAATTTATTTTAGTAACTACGGCATTATATCTCTCCACATCTTCTTTAGAGTCTATAAGATTTAATTCCTTGCCCTTCGCCTCGCGGGTCTCCAATAATTTCGACATGTAATTCTCCGATGATGCTATTTCGCCTTCCAAAGACGTCTTACTCTTATTTACGCTATTTAACGATGACCTGTCGCTCTGAGCCGTACTGTAAAGTATCTTTATGTTCTCCATGCCCGGCGGCGCCCACTCGCCACGCTCAATCTGATACTCCACTTTCTTCATTCTGAGATCCTCTATTTCTTTAGAAGTGCCGCGCTCTATGCTATCGATCTCATCAGGGCTGACAGTCATGGTGCCTATACCCAGATCTATAACTACATTTTCCTCGGTCTCTTCCTGGATAATGCCCTCGATCTTCCCGCCATCCTTGAAATATATCATATCGCATGTGGCAAGCGGCCCCGTCAGTAGCAACATTGACAAAGATAAAACTATGGCTCTCACTTGCGCCTTCCCTTCTTATTAACAAGCTGCTCTCTTACCTCAGCGGGAAGCAATAACATATAGCCTATATTTCTGATAAAGCCGGGCACTTTCTTGAGCTTATCCTCGACAGTCGCATCATAGATAAGATATGATATATGTTGGGCGTAGAGATATGTGAGGTATTCGCTCTTTCTTCTCAAAGGTATGGTATATGCAAAATACCCCAGAAATGGGATGATCGCAAATCCGAGGACAAATAGCGAATGGACTTTTTTTCTATGCCAATCCAACCTAAGGTTACAATACATTCTATTCCCCATGACCCAAAGCCCGCGGAGGGTAGAACCTATGGGTAAAGGAAAAGGCATGGCCGTAAATCTTATGAATCCCATTCCTATATGCACTCCGAGATTCAAAAGTATATACTTAGAATCATCTACCCATTCTTCCAGGTGGGCGTGAATATATTGCTCCTTCTCTTTTCCGAGTTTGCCGTCGGAAACCATGCGGGATATCGTCTCCTGGAGACTGGGTAGATGATG
>JAFGFD010000088.1 GCA_016931215.1 Candidatus Omnitrophota bacterium | reverse complement strand
TGTCATTCACGGGAAATTTCTTCCATTGCTCCAACGGCATATAGCCGCCTTCTCCGTCGACTGCCTGAAGTGCATACTTACTGTTCTGGAAGGTTATCTCCTTTTGTATTTCGCCGCCGCTCCAACCTTTAACATAGCCTTTTTCAAAGTCATCCTCGTATATTGTTCTTGAAGAACCGCAGCCATTCAAAATCATTAAAGATGCGGACAGAGAAAGTACGAAAAAACATGTAGCCAGTGTTTTTTTCATTGTATTTTCCTATTTTTTGCTATTCAGACGGTTTTTTTACTTCTTCTTTTTCCTGTGTATAAATGCGTAAGCTGCAAGGCCGCCGCCGAGTAAAAGAATCGTTGCCGGTTCCGGGTTATGCGGCAAAGCTCCTCCTCCGCCGTCATCGCCGCCGCCGTCATCGCCGCCGCCGTCTGCAAACATGCTAAAGCCGCCGCCTGAGCTACCGCCGCCTCTGCACCCGGTAAGAAACGTAACCGCAAAGATGCAGCATGCTAAGATAAGTAATGCTTTTTTCATGATGCCCTCCTCCTGTTTATTCTGTTTGAGATTGCTTCGCTTCGCTCGCAATGACGAACGAAGAGATTGCTTCGTCGCTGCGCTCCTCGCAATGACGCGCAATTAATTCGCTACGAGTTCGGCTTCCTGTTCCTTCTCTTTGTAATATGCGTAATCAGAATACTTATGGACATAGCGATATAGGTAATGAGGCAGGTGATATTCGATGTGTGTCATTACGTAGCCCAGAGTGGTTGTCCTTGCCTGATATAGTCTGCTCTTCGCGGATTTAACTATGTCTCTTTGAGTCCTTCCGGCCTGTATGATCATTATCACCCCGTCTGTCATTGGGCCGAGAATACTTGCATCCGTAAGAGACATCACCGGTGGCGTATCTATAAAGATATAATCGAATCTATTTTTCAGCTCTCGCAAGAGGTTTTCCATATTTCTTGACCCGAGCAATTCCGCCGGGTTCTTGGGCATCTTTCCTGATGGGATGATGGTCAGATTCTCTATGTTTGGAGATACAAAAGTGCTATCCACTCCAACCCCTCCTTTAAGTACATCCGATAGCCCTGGAGAACTTTCAAGCCCCAGATATTTTGCCACTTTTGACTTTCTCATATCCGCGTCTATTAAGAGTACTGACCTTGTGTTCAAATCATGAGCCATGGATATGGCAAGGTTGATCGCCGTTACGGTCTTTCCCTCTCCGTTAACGGAGCTGGTGATTGCAAATGTCTTAAACCCTTTGGTCTGCTTTAACGTCTGTATATTCGTTCGAAGAATCTTATATTGTTCGCCCACGGGGGAGGTAGAGTCATGGAATGACACTATGTGATCCTCGATATTTGTATTTGCAATCCTCCTTACCACATACTGGACTTCCGGCTTCTTCTGAATTCTGGTTATGCGATCATCAGATACCTTCTTTAATGCTTCTGTAATTCTACCCACGGTTTTCTCCTTTGTATTAGTCTATAGACTATGGACTATTGACCATCGATTACGGCCAATGGGCCGATAATGGCTGTATTTTTTATTGCTTCTTGTATTTCAACTTTCTTAGTCTCTTTTTCCGGTTCTTTTAGATGTATATTATGCAATAGGTCCTCTGCCGCTTCTTTCACGTGGCTTGCCGTAATAATAGTGGATTCTGAAATGAATCCGTTTAAAAGAGCGTTGTGGCATATGAGATTGATGAGCCGAGGTATCCCCTGCGAATAACCATAGACGGCATCCAGTGCGAGTGCGGTAAATAGTGTTTCATTGAGGCAACCGGCCTTATGAATCCTATGCCGTATGTATTCCTTCGTCTCGTTATAGTCGAGCGGCTCAAGATGATAGTAAAACACGATCCTCTGGCTGAATTGAATCATATTTGGATGAGAGAGCTTCTTTTTAAGTTCCGGCTGTCCTATGAGTATAATCTGCAGCAGCTTTTCCTCTTCCGTCTCAAGATTGGAAAGCATCCTCACCTCTTCCAAGACGCTCGGTGTAAGATTCTGGGCTTCATCTATTATGATGACAACATTGACGCCGTCTTTTGCCCTTTCAAGGAGGTAGTCATTTAGTGCGGACAAGAGGTGCGTCTTGGAGCCGGATTTATACTCGATGTTCAGGTCCTCCAGTATTGTCGTAAGGAGTTCTTTTCTCGTCAAATGGGTATTCAGAATAAGCGCTACCTTCGTTGCCGTATCCAGTTTATTGAGAAGGGTTCTACAAACCGTGGTCTTCCCGGAGCCGATCTCGCCCGTGACTACGGCGAAACCATTCCTCTGGCTTATAGCGACCAAGAGCCGCGATAAGGCCTCTTCGTGCTTCTGGCTCGGATAGAAGAACTTCGAATCCGGCGTCATATTGAACGGTGTATGTTCAAAACGATAGAACTTTTCGTACATGGTATTCTCCTTGTTAACGCATAAGATCACAAGAGCACACGAACACAGGAACACAAGTTAAAGAGTTTTGTAAAAATTCCAAAGTAATGCTCCTGTTTCTTTTCTCAAATCTTCCAATTCTATATAGGATTTTTCGTTTATATAATTCAAACGATTGCAAAAATCTAACAGATATTCTGTCTCAGCCAACGAACCTAAAGCTATATTCACAAAATTACGCAATTCGTTCTTCCCTTGTCGCCCCATACCTTCCACGATATTAGTCGGTATTGACAAAGCAGCTCTTCGTAGCTGAGAAGTAACTCCGTATATCTCATCTCTAGGAAACTCTTTTGTTTTCAAATAGACCTTGCATGCTAAATCATCGGCCTTTTGCCAAACTTTTAACTTTTTGTAACCCTTCATAGTATTGTGCTCTTGTGTACTTGTGATCATGTGCTCCTTTACCTATGGATTTAAAACTATGTTAAAGATAATCATTAGCACAAGCCCTGTGCCCACTATGATCGATAAGATGGATATCTTGACATTTCTCATCTTCTGGACGTGAAGGTCTTGTTTGGTGACAATCTTCGAAATGGCGCCTAAAATAGGTAGCTCCAGAAAATCCTTAGCCTCATCTACTCCAAGGAATGAGCGGTCGAGCATCTCGGCCCCGAACACCATGCCTCCGCCGGCGCACATGCCCAAGAACATGCCCATGAGAAGCACAAGCATCTTCTTCGGCTTGACAGCCCTTAACGGGATTCTGGCCGGGTCGAGGACGGTGTACCTTGTCCCCTCTTTCGAAGCTTCTAAACTCTGCGTTATCTTCGCAGTCTCAAGTCTCTCGAGAAGCGTGTCGTACAACTTCTGGCTAACGCCTCTGTCTTCCGCGGATGCCATATTATGCAGTTTATCCAAAAGGAGTAGCTTATAAAGCTTGTCATTCGTTGTTGAGGCCATCCTGGCTCTGTTTGCACCTCCTTGAGAGGTGTCCAAACTAGCAGTCGCCAGCTCTTCCTTTATACTCTTAAGTTCTTCTTTAAGTTCATCGAGTTCTCCGGCTTCGGCAACGGCAGACTCGGTTACACTATAATCTCCTTTTTCAATTTCATTCCTGGCCGCATCGATCTTCTTCCTCAGTTCTATGACCATGGGGTGCTTATCCGTTGAGTCTACGAGGAGGTCGTTCAACTTCTCTTCCATCTGGGCGACCTCGGCCTGCTTCACCTTCTTTTGATATAGATCGAGCTGGTCATTGATGAAGCTAATGGCATTCTCTGTCTCTTTGTTTTGTTGCCTAAGGTTTTCGGCTATAAAGATATCGGTTATGGTCTTTACTATATCCCTCGCCTTCTCCGGGTTTTGGCCGTCGTATGAAATATTTACTATATCATGGCTTCTCAATCCGACTTTGATACTTTCCCTGAGCCCTTTGACCAGGTCCTCAAACTGAAGTTGAGTCTTTACGTCCTTCGCGAGATTGAGCGTCTGTATGAGCTGGTTTATCCTGTCCCATCCGAGTATCTGTTCGCGCAGGACTGCCAGGCGCTGAGAAGTGCTCGTAGAGACGGCGAGGTCTTTGATCAAAGGATTGATAATCCTTCCTTCTTCCACGAGTATTAAGGTAGAGGCTCGGTATACCTTCGGCAGGACGTTTGCGGCTATAACGCCACCAACGATTCCTATGACCGTAGGCAAAATAATGAGCCATTTTCTCCTGAAGACAATCTTTAAATAATCTATGGGTTGCTTCTGATTTGTGGTTTCTTCGAACATTTGGGTCTCCTTTGCATTGGACTATAGACTATAGACTATAGACAAAAACTATTTTTTTAAATATTTTTTAAAAGAATGTAGCCTTTTTGAAAGAACTTCGCATCGTTCATATAATTTTTTAAATTCTGACTCTTTTAAATATAACTGCTTCAAGCCTATGTACAAAACCGTAACTACCTCATTTAAAGAACCGATTGCCATATTAATAAAGCGTATTAAATCCGCGTCTGAGCTTCTTCCCATACCTTCAGCTATATTTAAACTCACCGACACAGCAGCTCTATTAAGCTGGCTTGTCAATCCAAAAATCTCCTTCTTTGGAAACTTGCCGGTTATCATATACACATTGATTGCAAAATCCACTGCTTCTTTCCAGATATCCAGTTTTTCAAATTTAAAAGCCACTGTTTTTCTCTTTTTCTTTTACTATAGTCTATCGACCATTGACTATAGTCCGATTACGGAATTAATGCCGCGCCTGTGGCGACTGCACCGGCTGTTTGTCCTGTTATATTCGTAACGGGTGAGATCACCCTTATTATCTTAGCCATCACGGTTGAAGGCACATAGAGTACGTCGCCCGGATTCATCTCAAGGTTCTCCGAAAGGTTGCCTTCATAGAGGAGGCTCAGTGCATTTATCGTCTTATAATTTCTTCCGCCTTTCTGGTCCGGTGTAATCAGGCGGCATCCTTTCAGAGCCGCTGCCTGCGTAGGGAGGCCTGCCTGCATAAATGCCTCTCGCGCGTTTATGGTGTTGCCTCTCATGTAGAATTTACCGGGATTTCCGACTTCGCCTACAACGTAGAATACTTTACTTAGATACGCAAGGATTGTTACATCGACTTCCGGCTCAATGAGGTAATCTTCAAGTATCTCTGTAATCCTGTCTTTTAGTTCAGCTTTGGTAAGACCTTCGGCAACGACATCCCCTACGAACTTATATTCGATCTTTCCTTCTGAAGTAATCTCGTACTGCCCGCTGAACTCGGGATGCCTCCTAACGGTTATCTCTATGACATCGTTGGGTCCGAGTGTGTATTTGACGTCTTCGGTCATAGCCGCAGGCGGCGCTTGTACCGCCTTAAGAGCGTCCAGGTTGATGTCCACTGTGGTAGGCGTCTCCTGAATAACTTGGTCTGACGGTACCTTTGCCGGCTCAAAATTGCTGCCCGCATGAGCGGTGCTGCCTATTATATAGGTAAATAGGCCCGCCGATATTGCGAGCGCAAGGACAACGAGCGCCTTTCCGACTTCAGCTAGAGGCCTGCCCTCATCATTTACATCATATGAGCTCTCAAGAAAGCGTTTTATCTCTTCCACGTCTTCCTCGTGGTAGAACCTCCAGCCTCTCCAGTCGCGTCTCGACTTCTTTATCTTTCCGGCTTTCTCCCACCTCATGATCGTGCGAGGTGTTATACCAAGGGTCTTTGCGACATCCGTAATGGTCAATCTCTTTTCTAGTGCCACTTTCATCCTCCTATTTTTATAAATTTAGTTCCGATTGCCTTCAAAGTCAGGTATATACAAATAACTGACTTTTATTACTAACTATGAATAACTATGACTAACATACACTTACGTATATAAGCAATATATGTGCCAATAAATTTGTGCTTAAAAATTAAGTCCTGGTAATGATTGCAAGTCCGATAAGATGAACACGTTAACGAAATAGAATTTTAGAATGTATACAACGTACTGCATTGTTGCCAAGTTGCGCACGTGTATAGCGATTTCGACACGTGTTGGCTTTTAAGATCGGTTT
>JAFGFD010000087.1 GCA_016931215.1 Candidatus Omnitrophota bacterium | reverse complement strand
TTGGCAAGCATGGTCTTTCCCGAACCAGGAGGGCCTATTAAAAGGATGTTGTGGTTGCCCGCCGCAGCGATCTCCAAGCCTCTCTTTATATGTAACTGGCCTTTTACTTCGTTTAAATCAATTTCATATTCGGCATCTGGTCTGAAAGATATTTTGGGGTCGGAGATATAAGGAGCGACCGATATCTCGCCTTTTAATATCTTGACAGTCTCTTCCAGGCTCTTTACGGGTAATAGGGTGATGCCGTCGATGAGGCGGGCTTCATCTCTGTTAGCGAACGGTATTATGAATTTTTTTATGCCATTTTTTTTCATAGCTTCTACCCTTGAAAGAATACCGTGAAGGGGAAGGATCCCTCCGTCCAATGACAACTCGCCCACGACCATAATGTCGCTCAAAAGAGAGCCGTCTATCTGCTTCGTGGCCGATAGAATGCCGACAGCCATGGGAAGATCGAATGACGAACCTTCCTTTTTAATATCTGCCGGCGCAAGATTGGCCACTATCCTGCTGTTCGGGAAAAAATAACCAGAGTTTATGACGGCGTTTTTTACTCTTTTAGCGCTTTCGCGGACCGTCTTATCTGGAAGTCCTACTATTGTGAATGAAGGTAAGCCCTTGGCCGCGACGTCAATTTCTACCGTTACCTCCATAGCGTCGATTCCGAGTAACGCTGATGATCTTACTTTAGCTATCATATATCGTCTCCGTTAAAAGCGTCCTGAATCAGTTCTACGTTCTTTCTAAAGATACCACTGACGATTATGGATACGACATCGAAACGTATTTTAGATCCGTCAATATTCAATTTCTTTATGCATAATGCCGCAATACGCAAAAGCTTGCGTCTTTTTTTAATGTCAACGGATTCACAAGGAAGCCCGAATTTATCCGAACACCTCGTCTTAACCTCAATGAATACAATAGCGTCTTTATCGCTTGCTATTATGTCCACTTCACCCAGATTGGTTACATAATTTCTCTTTATTATTCTGTAACCGCGACGCCTGAGGTACCGGCAGGCTATTTTCTCACCGAGCCTTCCCAGTTTTAAGGAATGTGCTTTATGCATGGCATATACGCGAAGTAGGGAGATTAAATATTCGCAAGAGACCTATTCGTTAAAAGCCGCTAGAATAGTATCGTTTAAGGCATCTCTTATCTCCTTGCTCAAAGGCCTTATGGATTCATACCACTTTCCATCTTTACCCGTCCTGGCCGGCATTCTGACAAAGAGGCCATTTCGGCCTTCCAGTATGCGTAACCCCTTTATAAGAAAGGTATTAGAGACGATTATGTCACAGAAAGCCTTTAATGCTCCTTCTCCGTCAAAGCGATAGATTTTGGCAATTTCGATATCAAGCATTTTATCACCCCCTTCACTTATATATACGTCTGAGGGAGGGTTTTTCTTTCAAAAAAATCATATTTTATTGAAGATAAGGGATATGAGGTAGATTAAAATATTCAATCGGGAAGAGTTATTTGCGGATGAGGTTAGAACCTGCTACTGAATATGTCTTCGATCTTTTTTTCGCCGGTTCGATCGTGGCGCTTCCAAGCGTTATATATCATTATAAGAGTCCTAACGCTTTCTTTATCGAATGTCCATTTGAGCCCGAAAACAAGAGCCAGTACAAGAAATTGCAGAAAGTATCTTCCGACGACGAAAGACGCCGATACGGATATGGCGAAGAGCATGAACCAGAGGTTTCTTTTTATAATATGCATAATATTTTTTTCCTCTTGTTTAAATTTAGGATTGAGGGCCTTTGCCTTATTCTTTACTGAGGAAGGAATCTTTTCCATATTTATCCGATCTCCGTAAGCCGAATAGAGCAGTGCCCCTTCGATAAGTTCACTGCAATGTTTGCATTGTTTGACGTGCAGTCCTGTTTCGTAAAGCAAGTTAGAATCCGCTTCGCCGGAAGCGTATCTTACCAGGTTATCTATTGAGGGGCAGTCTTTGCCCTTTTCAGGCAAGTCCTTGTTGGTGCTATAGTAAGAGGCGATCACCTCATCGAATCCATCGTTTTTCATAGTCCCTCCATCTATATATACGTTTACGGCGTGTCTTTTCTTTCACATTTCTTTGATGCGACGTATTTTTTTATCTTGTGCTTTGCTCTTGCTATGACCGTCGAGACCGAATTTACGGAGATCCTATAAATCTGCGCTATCTCTCTATGCCTCATTCCAGAGTTGAAGTGTAATTCCAAATACGCCCTCTCCGTGATATTTAAAGATGATATCGCCTCGTCTACGAGGCGCATAGTGTCGACATCCTCAACGACCACTTTTTGGGGCAATGATTTTTCTTGGCGGTACCTTGCCTGGAATTCGGTATAATGTCCCCTCTTTCTGATATAATCGATTGTAGCATTGGAAGCGATGATTACAAGCCAGGGCTCTATGTCATCGCGGTCTTTTACCCCCTCAAGGCGTCGGTTCGCCCATATAGAGGAAAATACTCCTTGATATATCTCATCGGCATCGGGCATGAGGTACGAGAAGCCGTTCCTCGCCAGCTTTCTTTTAATAGACCAGTAGACAAGGCCCGAGAACCTGTCTACAAACTCACTCCAAGCGTCAGCGTCCCCGTTCAGACATCTTGATACAAGGTGTCTATTGTCGAATTTTTCCATATCGTCTTTATTATATAAGGCAACATAAAGTTTTTCAAGATTTATTTGCCGTTCCAATGGCCTGATTTTACTTTACATTTTATCGCTCGTATATTAATATTAGAATATTGGCATAAAAATGGAGGTAGTATGAGTCAGATCGCATCTTATATTTTGTGGGGACTTATAGCCGGCATAGCGAGCGGTTTTTTGGGGATAGGAGGCGGAATAATCATCATACCAGCGCTCGTATTGATCTTCGGCCTGACGCAGCATCAGGCTCAGGGGACCACCCTTGCCTTGATGATACCGCCGATAGGCCTTCTTGCCGCGATGAAATATTATCAGGCGGGTAACGTGAATTTGAAGATAGCCCTCTTTGTATGTTTGGGATTCTTCTTTGGCGGATATTTGGGCGCCAGCTTCGTGCACCACGTGCCCGATGTTATATTGAGGAAGGTGTTTGGAGTGGTAATGTTATTCGTCTCGCTGAAATTGATATTTTTAAAATAACATACAGGCATGCATTATAAAAAAGAGCCGTTCAAAGTGTCTGAATCCCGGCGCGCCCGGGCGCTTGCCATTATCGCGCATCCCGACGACGAAACCATATTTTTAGGAGGCACTATAAGCGTCTTCAAAGATTGGCGTTGGTCTATACTCTGCGTTACGGATTGCGATGAGCGTTACAATAAGGCCAGGAGGCGCGAATTGCTTAAGGCCGCTTCGATCTATAGGAAGAACGGAGCTGACATTGACGTTGGCATGCTCGGAATCGTCAAGAAGAAAGGGCTGCTGCCGAAGTCGAACGTCAGCAATGCTGTAAAGGATTTCGTGAAAATTAAGGGGCCTTTCGACATCGTCTTTACCCATAATCGTGTTGGCGATTACGGCCACAATACACATCTCATAGTAAGTGAGGCTGTGCGGAGGTTGCGGTTTCGTAACGTGCGCCAGTTTTATCTGCCTTATTACGGCATCGATCCGAAGTATAGATCGAATATATTAAGGCTTTATGAGGTGAAACTTCCCGCCAAAGCTTTGAAGGCTAAGAGAATTGCCATAAATATGTACCGGTCCGGTTCCCAGAAGTCAAACTTAGCCCACTTGAAGCGTTTAATAAACCACGCTCTAAATGCAGGAAGCGAATATTTCATATCTTAATTAAACTATAATATTAGTTATGTTGACAACGGGTATTTTAGATGTTATTCTATATGCGGGACAAAACGGGAAAAGGGATTTTTAATGAGAGTTATAATGATTTTTGCTTATTTTATTCTTTATGTCTTAGCTTCACCGGCGCACGCAATATACAATCCAGCTTCCGGCGAGGACGATATTATTTTCATAGACGACACGCAGGAAGTCAAGATGGGCCACGATCTGGCTTCGCATGTGGATGAGAAATTCGGCGTCCTCGAGGATGTCGATATGCAGCTGCGCGTCAACGATATCGGGCAGAGGATAGTGAAGGTCTGCGACAGGCAGGATTTGGTGTATTCTTTTGTAGTCCTTGAGGGCAAGGACCTGGAAGAAGAATTTCGTCACAACGCTTTTGCCTTGCCCGGAGGATATGTCTATATCTTCGGGGAGATGGTGAAGGATGCTCAAAGCGACGATGAGCTTGCAGCCATTTTAGCCCACGAAGTCGGTCATATTGTGGCGAGGCATAGCGTGAAGAAACTGCAAAGTTCCATAGGACTCAGCGGATTGGGACTTATCGGAATGCTCTCTCCATCCGATAGCCATACAAAAAAGAAGGCGTCGTACGCCATAGGCCAGCTCATGATGGAGTATAGCAGAGAGGCGGAGTTCGAGGCCGATAAGCTTTCGGTCAGATACCTCGAAGCGGCGGGCTTCGATCCCAGGGCAGCCGTAAATTTTGTCGACCGCATGCTCGATAAGCAGATCAGCGGGAAGATATACGAGTACCACTATTTCAGGACTCACCCATACACGACGGAAAGGCGCGCCGCGATGAATAAGGAGATCGACGGCAGGGTGAGTTTCGATGACTATATAAACACCCCTTTGGGGAGAAGTAATGCATACTGGTAGTGATAATGTCGTAATTTCATAACTTTATCATGATTAATGAAGAAAAAAATATTAAAAAGAAAATCGCTATTTAAAGGAAAAATACTTTTGGATGTCCATTTGGATTACGTACGGCTTCCGAATGGCACCGAGGTACGGTTGGAGTGCATAAAACATCCTGGCGCATCTGCCGTAGTCCCGTTCTTGAATCGAGACAGGAT
>JAFGFD010000086.1 GCA_016931215.1 Candidatus Omnitrophota bacterium | reverse complement strand
GGATATTATGGAAGTGCGAAATAGAATAGAAGCTGAATTGCCGCAAGGCATAGGGGTGAAAGATATCAAGGCTGAGTTCTGGCAGGAGGCTCAATCATGAGCAGAGAAATCATTATAAACGCGACCCCCGAAGAGAATAAGGTCGCTATAAAGAATCACGGCAAGCTGGAGGAGTTTTATATTGAAAGGCAATCCGGCGTACACCTGGTCGGTAGTATTTATAAAGGAAGGGTGGAATCGATATTACCCGGCATAGGAGGGGCGTTTGTCAACATTGGACTGGAGAAGAACGGTTTCCTCTATGTTGACGATATCATAGAGGAAGGATCTCCTTACAGCGATATCTTGGAAGAGGAGATGGGAGATAGTATACGTCCTAAGGACAGGCCGAGGACAAACGTAAAGGTCAGCGATATTCTTAAGAAAGGTCAGGAACTGCTTGTTCAGGTTGTGAAAGAGCCTATAAGCACGAAAGGCGCGAGGTTGACCGCGCATATTACATTGCCGGGTAGATACCTTGTATTCATGGCTCACGATAGCCGCAAAGGTATATCAAAGAAGGTAAAAGACGTAAAGGAGAGAAAACGCATAAGATCCATAATAGATCAATGGAAATTGCCTAAGGATATCGGGGTGATAGTGAGGACCGCGGCGATCGGCCATTCAGTGGACGAATTGAAGAGGGAGATGCAGTATTTATATAATGTGTACCGAAGGGCGGAAAAGGCTGCCAGCAAGAAGTCGGCGCCCGCGCTTATTTATGAAGAACACGGGCTCATACAACGTATTGCCAGAGACAGCCTTACCGAAGATACCTCGGGCATGGTAATAGACTCAAAATTTGAATATAAAAAGACGGCCGCCCTTTTGAAACTCGTTGCGCCGCGATTGAGGGGCAAGCTCAAGTTTTACAAAGGCCATATCCCGATCTTTGAAAAATACCAGGTTGCCAGGGAGATAAAAAAAATATACGAAAGAAGGGTCCAGCTGCCTTCAAAAGGTTATATAGTGATAGAACCGACCGAAAGCCTCGTGTCCATAGACGTAAATACAGGCAGTTTTTCCGGCAAACATCCCGAAGAGACGGCATTTATCGTCAATAAAGAGGCTGCCGTCGAAATAGCAAGGCAATTGAGACTAAGAGACATGGGCGGCATAATAGTGATCGACTTCGTTGATATGGAGCAGAAGGACCATAGGAATATTGTATTTCGGACATTGCTAACGGCGCTCAAATCCGACAAGGCGAGGACGAGAGTTCTGAACTTTTCGTCAATAGGGTTGGTGGAGATGACGCGGCAGAGGGTTCGCAGGAGCCTCGAGAGCGTATCTTATCAGGCTTGCCCCTATTGCCAGGGCAGGGGGATAGTAAAATCACCTTTGACAATATCAATAGAAATCATACGGGAACTCGAAGGTCACTTAAGAGGGCAAAGGTATAAAAAGGTAGAAATAGACGCGCATTCTAGCATCAAAAATTACCTTCTGGAGCATTACAAAAACACATTTAAGCAGTTGGGTAGAAGGACTCGCTCCCATATCATGGTAAATGGCATCGAATCGCTGCATGTCGAAGAGTTCAAGATAAACGTAAAATGACGCCTCTGAGCCGAGCGTAGCTCGCTTATGCGCTTGACATATTGAGTTTAATGTGCTATATTACATCCCTTTCGAAATAAAATAGATTATCAATTTGGAGGAACGATGGACTACGCGATTGTTGAGATAGGAGGAAATCAATTTAAGGTCAGTAAGGGTGATGTCATAACGGCTGACTTTACCGCGGGACAGCCTAAAAAAGCGGTAAAGGTGAACAAGGTATTGATGTACCACCACGGTAAAAAAGTCGAAATCGGTTCGCCCTACGTAAAGGGCGCCAGCGTCTCCTGTGAAATCGTCAAGATCGACAGGGGGCCTAAGGTAATAGCTTATAAATATAAGAGGCGAAAAAGCTGTAAGTTCAAGAAAGGCCACAGGCAGCAGGAGATTTCGCTTAAAGTTAAAGAGATAGACTTTGTTGGTTAATCAATCCGAGTCCTCCTGGCAGAGGAATGAGGATGAGGGGGCATGAATGGCACATAAGAAAGGTTTAGGTAGTTCCAGAAACGGAAGAGATTCAAACCCGCAATTTTTGGGCGTAAAGCGTTTTCACGGCCAGCTCGTCACGGCAGGAAGCATATTGGTCAGACAGCGCGGTACGTCTTTTAAGCCGGGTCTCAACGTAGGACGTGGTTCAGACGATACACTGTTCGCCATGAAGAAAGGCGTCGTTGAATTTCGTAAAAATCGTACCATCAATATAATCCCAACCTAAGTATTGCCTGATGTTTGTCGATGAAGCGAAGATATCTGTAAAAGCTGGGAGAGGCGGAGACGGCTGTTCAAGCTTTGAAAGGATCCGTGGAAAGAAATACGGCCGCCCGAACGGAGGTTGCGGCGGAAGAGGAGGCAATGTCGTCATTGCCTCCGACAACAACAAGCAGACGCTTATCGATTTCAGATTCAACAAGCATTTTAAGGCCAAGCCCGGAGGTCACGGAGGCTCCAATAACAGACGCGGTCTAGACGGGGAGGTTTGCCTCATCAGAGTCCCTCCAGGCACCCTAATTAAAGACGGGATTACAGGCTTGGTCCTTCGCGACCTTGTAGACGTAGGCCAAAAAGTCATAATAGCGCAAGGAGGCTCGGGCGGCAGGGGAAACAGCCCAAGGCATGATGCAATGCGGGGGGAGCCCGGCGAAGAAAGAGAATTGCTCCTTGAGCTCAAAATCGTGGCTGACGTGGGTATTGTAGGCTACCCCAATGCGGGCAAGTCCACTATACTTTCGAAGATATCGAGCGCCAGACCCAAAATCGCAAATTTCCCTTTTACTACAAAGAGCCCGAATCTGGGCGTTAGCAGGGTAGGTGACTACAGTTTTATCGTAGCAGACATCCCCGGGCTTATAGAAGGAGCTCACAGAGGCAGGGGTCTAGGGGATAGGTTTCTTCGTCACATCGAGAGGACGAGATTACTTATGCATATTATAGATGTCTCCGGCTTAGACGGTCGAGACCCCTGCGAGACATATGCCGGACTCAACCGTGAGATCGAATTGTACTCAAGTTCTCTATTGTCAAAACCGCAGATCGTCATCGCGAACAAAATTGATATTCCCGGCTCTGATAAGGCGGTCGAGCGATTAAGGGCGCGCGTAAAGACTAGGGTCTTGGAGGTATCCGCGCTCACCGGAAAAGGCGTGAAGACGGCTATGAAAGAGGTCGCAGCGGCCCTCAAGAATCTGAAAGCTACGTAGAGACGCTGGAGAAAAAAAATAAAACAAACTGAAACCAAGATGAGAGATATAAAAAAGATAATCGTCGTAAAAATAGGGACATCGGTTCTTACTGACAAAGGCGGCAATCTGGACGCCAAGGTAATAAGTCATATAGTCCGACAAACACAGGAACTGAAAAGAAGTGGCTTACAGGTCGTAATAGTCTCCTCCGGTGCAATTGTGGCCGGTATGCAGATACTCAATCTAAGCAAGAGGCCTGGTTACCTACCGGATATCCAGGCGTGTGCCGCGGTAGGGCAGACCCAGCTGATGAATATGTACGACGCACATTTTAAAAAGTTAAAATTGGTAAGCGCTCAGGTTCTTCTCACGCAGGACGATATCAATAACAGGACGCGTTACTTAAATGCAAGGAATACGATACTGGCGCTATTAAAAAGAAACTCAGTGCCCATAGTCAACGAAAACGACACCGTCTCTACCGAGGAGATAAAGTTCGGAGACAACGATAGGTTATCGGCCTTGGTAGCGAATCTGATAGAGGCCCACAAACTCATCATCATGTCAAACGTCGAAGGGCTTTATAGATACGATATAAAAGACAGGACCAAAAGGGAACTCATACATAGAGTTGATAATATTACGGAAGATATAGAAAGGCTCGCGCTGGACGAGTGCTCATCGTTCGGAGTAGGAGGCATGTACTCAAAGATAGAGGCGGCTAAGATGGCCACCAACGCCGGCATAGAGTGTATGATCATTGACGGAAAGATAGAAAATATTCTTTTGAACGCGGTTAAAGGCAAGAAGCTCGGCACAGTCTTCACCGCCAGACAACCCAAGATAAGCGCCCGAAAACGATGGATCGCTTATTCATCCAGGACGGCGGGCAATATACAAGTCGACGAAGGGGCCAAAGAAGTCTTGGTAAAAAAGAACCGCAGCTTACTCGCCTCAGGTATAATAAATTGCACGGGGAGGTTTAACGCCGGAGAGACGGTCAGCATCGTCGACGCGGGAAATAAGGAATTCGCCCGGGGTATAACTTATTACTCTTCCACGGAACTGATCAAGATAAAGGGGCAGAAGGCCAAAGATATAGAAAAGATATTAGGTTATAAATACTACGATGAGGTTATACATCGCGACAATCTTGTAATCCTTTAAATATAAGTGCGGAGAATCGGAATGAGTTCCAACAATGAGATTCTTGCGGTTGCAAAAAAGGCCCGGAAGGCAAGCTATATTTTAGCTCAGCTTTCATCAAAAGAGAGGAGCGCCGCCGTCGGCGCTATGGCTGTCTCTATTAACAAAAATAGGACTTATATAAAGAGCGCCAACGCAGGAGATATAAGAAAAGCCAGGGATAAAGGGCTGAAGGCGTCGCTCATAGACCGTTTGATTTTGAGCGATAAGCGCATAGATGCCATGATAGACTCGCTAAACGAAGTCGAAAATCTCGATGACTCTATCGGGGATCTTGTGGAAATGAGGAGAAGGCCCAACGGTCTGGTGATCGGCAAGATGAAGGTTCCTATAGGCGTTATAGGCATTATTTATGAATCTAGGCCGAATGTCACAAGCGATTGCGCCGGTCTGTGCATAAAATCTGGGAATTGCGCGATACTTAAGGGCGGCAGCGAGGCCATCGATTCCAATAAAGCAATCCTTCGATGCCTTAAAGAAGCTTTAAGGGATACGGTAGTGCCCCAGGACTGTCTTCATCTAATCACTCAAGGAGGCAGAGCCGCCGTTTCTCGCCTATTGGGCTTGACCGACTACGTGGATCTCATCATACCCAGGGGGGGCGAAGGTCTGATAAGAGAGGTCGTGAAACGTTCGAGAATCCCCGTCATAAAACATTATAAGGGGGTCTGCCACGTTTATGTCGACAGCGAAGCAGATTTAAATATGGCGCACAAAATAGTAATAAACGCCAAGGTTCAGAGGCCGGGTGTATGCAATGCCATGGAGACGCTGCTCGTCCACAAGGATGTGGCATGGCGATTTCTGCCGGTCGTTTTTAACGAGTTGAGGTCACATGGCGTTGAGATCAGGGGCTGTGCAAAAACCAGAAAGATCGCCAGATACGTAAAGAAGGCTGTCGAAAAAGATTGGTCCGAGGAGTACCTCGGCCTCATTTTATCAGTGAAGATTGTAGATAGTTTAAAGGAGGCAATCGATCATATTAATAAGTACGGCACCCGCCATTCAGACGCCATTGTCACGGAATCCTATGACAACGCTCTTAAATTTTTAAAGAACATAGATTCGGCATGCGTGTATCTAAACGCATCTACCCGATTTACCGATGGGTATGAGTTTGGCATGGGTGCGGAAATAGGTATAAGCACCGATAAGCTACACGCCAGGGGCCCTATGGCACTGGAGGAGTTGACGACATACAAATATGTAGTATTGGGCAAAGGTCAGATCCGAACTTAAGGTCGGCGATCGATAGGGGGCATATTGAACAAAGCTATGAGAATAGGACTGCTTGGCGGGACTTTCAACCCCCCTCACTACGGCCACTTAATACTTGCCCAGTGGTGTCAGCAGTCTCTGGGGCTTGATAAGGTGGTATTTGTTCCCGCATACATACCGCCCCACAAAAGCGTCAGGGATAATAGGGCGCTGCTTCGATATAGAATGCTAAAGCTGGCTTGTAATGAAAATTCTCTATTTGAGGTCTCCGATATCGAGGTCAGGCGGAAGGAGGTCTCCTATTCAGTCTATACTATTCAGAGGTTGAGGGCCTCCTATGGAAAAAAGGCTAAAATATTCTTTTTGATAGGCGCCGATTCATACAACGATCTGCATACATGGAAAGACGTGAAGGAGATAAGGAAGCTGGCCTCCTTCGTTGCCGTGAATAGACCGGGATATAAAATTAAAAATAAGAAAGAGACATTTCAATACGTCAAGATGCCGCAGATAGATATATCCTCTTCTCTTATAAGAAAACG
This sequence comes from Candidatus Omnitrophota bacterium, assembly GCA_016931215.1. Taxonomy (GTDB): domain Bacteria; phylum Omnitrophota; class Gorgyraeia; order JAHIPI01; family JAHIPI01; genus JAFGFD01. The sequence goes on along the minus strand of JAFGFD010000086.1, from coordinate 1,594 downwards.
CGTGCGTTCCGGCATGTCTATAAAGTATTTAACTCCTGATGCCGTGATAGATCTTATAAGCAGGTACAATATGTACAAGTGATAGACATTAAAAAGTACGGGTAAAATGGCATGTTATTGCCTTGACGTAGAGATGTTTTTGTGTTAGTGTATAAAATATAATTTAAAAGTGAAAAAAGGAGGTTTTCATGGGTGAAAAAGGCTATTGCGTAAAATGTAAAAGCAAAAAGGAAATAAAAAACGCCAAGAAGGTAACAATGAAAAACGGAAGACCCGCACTCAAGGGATGCTGCCCGGATTGCGGGACCGGCATGTATAAAATTCTAAAGCCTTAAGAAAATTCAAATTGAAAATAGTCTCACCAAAAAAGAATATAGAATTGATAGCAAAGGCGGCTTTGGCCAAGAAGGCCAACGATGTCGTACTAATAGATTTGCGAGGTCTTCCTACTCTGTGCGATTACTTTATAGTCGCAAGCGGCGAGTCTACGACTCAAATCGATTCCATAGCTGATAACATCGAAAAGGCGATGCATCTCAGCGGCCATAAGCTCATCAATAAGGAAGGGAAAAAGGAAGCCCTTTGGATCTTGCTGGATTACGGCGACATAGTCGTTCATGTATTCTATAAAGATGCAAGGGGCTTTTATAATTTAGAGAAGCTTTGGCACGATGCGCCTCAGGAAAGAATAAGCGAAGAACGTTTCAAAAAAAGATCGACCCCCTCTCGCAGGAAGAAGAAAAAGAGGCTCAGGGATTGATCTGTTTTCAGCATACCTCTGGTAACAAATTACCGAAGCCATGATGAGTAACTTTAACAAAAAACTTAGTGTCATTATCCTCGAAAGCATATCGAGTCTCTCCAAAGAAGGCATAATCCAGCATACAGACATCTCAAAAGAATCTTTAGTCGTTGACCTCGAGATGCCCAAGGACAAGAGCCATGGCGACATATCGACCAACATAGCCTTAAAGATCTCCAAGGCAGTAAATCAAGATCCCATGGCGTACGCAGATAAACTGGCCGCCAAGATAGGCGAAGGGATTATGAAGTCGTCGATCTCGGCTGAGATAGATAAAGTCGAGGCAAAAAAGCCCGGTTTTATAAATTTTTGGTTTTCCAAAAAGAGGGTCCTTGAATCGCTTCACGAAATCGTCAGGCTTGGAACCAGATACGGCTCGCTCGATGCGGGTATCGGGGAGATGGTCAATATAGAATTTGTAAGCGCCAACCCCACAGGGCCCTTGACCATAGCTCACGGCCGCCAGGCAGCCTTCGGAGACTCGTTGGCCAATATATTATCGTTTGCCAACGCGCACGTAAAGAAGGAATATTACATAAATGACGAAGGCAACCAGATGACCATTTTGGGAAAGTCGATTAAGGCCCGCTATTTTGAGCTCTGCGGCCAAAGAGCCGAAATGCCGGAAGGTGGATATAAGGGTTCATATATAATAGAGATAGCCAGTGCTGTCAAATCCAAACATGGTGAGAAATATTTAAAGAAAGAATCCATTGATTTCTTCGTGGATTTCGGCTGCCAGTGGATACTGGAGGAGATAAGGAAGGATCTCAAAGATTTTAACGTTACATT
>JAFGFD010000085.1 GCA_016931215.1 Candidatus Omnitrophota bacterium | reverse complement strand
TGATCGCCGTTGCAAAAGATAAATTGAAGGGCGAAGAGATAGAATTTATAATTGCGGACGCCGAAGAGGTCAAGCTGGACGGGACTTTTGATTTGATAATCTCAAATGCCGTATTCCAGTGGTTTCCGAACCTCGATACGTCGCTGTCAAGGTATCGCGAGTTGATGAGCGAGGGAGGCGCTATCATATTTTCGTCTTTCGGCCCGAAGACATTTTTTGAACTGGGGCTTGTCATTAAAGACGCTTTGGGTCCGCGTAATAGTTCTATGACATCTCATAGTTTTCTGGGTCTCGACGATATAAAGAGTAGTCTAAGGGCTAAATTTAATGATACATATTTCGAAAAGAGAATATACCGTCGGCTGTATATTTCTTTGTCTGAACTTTTTGATGATATAAGGTATAGCGGCACAAGAGGATTGGGAGTGCGGAGCGGCGGCGTATGGACAAAAAGAACGGTGAACGCCGTAGAGGAATCATATAAAAAGAGATTCGGTCGGATAATTGCGACCTATGAGATATTTTTTTGTAGAGGCATAAAGTGAGCCGAGGTATATTCATTACAGGTACTGATACGGGCGTGGGAAAGACCGTAGTATCTGGTCTATTGGCGCATTACATCCTCGCAAGAGCAGGCAGCGTAATTACGCAGAAATGGGTAGAGACTGGGGCCGTAGGCCTGTCCCGGGACGTGCAGACTCATCTGAAATTCATGGGAAAGGGCAGGGGTTATCTCGGGCCATACCTTAAGCATGTCTCGTCCTATACCTTCAGGTACCCGTCATCCCCGCATCTGGCTGCGAGTCTGGAGGGGCGCAGTATTAGCATAGAGAAGATCAAAGAGGGCCACAAGATCCTTCGGGATGGATTCGAATATGTGCTGGTCGAAGGCGTTGGCGGCGCGCTGGTGCCTTTAAACGGAAAGACCCTAGTGGCGGATGTGGCAAGAGAACTTGATCTTCCGGCCATATTGGTCGTGGGCAACAGGCTCGGGGCAATAAATCACACGCTTCTTTCCATAGAGTGCCTTGAGAGCAGAAATATTAAAATATTAGGCGTAGTGTTTAATAATTTCAAAGGTACGAGCAGATTGATTCTCAGCGATAACTCGCGTATTACTAAAAGGATTTCCGGCGTGGACGTACTGGGGACTCTGACTTATGCCAAGGAGAGCAAGGCGCTATATAAAGGTTTTGCTCCTATAGGGAAAAAGATACTCATGAAATTGAAGAGAGCATGACTGTGAACACCTGGATCAAGAAGGACTTAAGATATCTGTGGCATCCGTATACTCAAATGAAAGATTGTCGCGGCACGCCTCCCATCTTGATAGAGCGCGCCAAGGGCATGAAGCTTTATGATAGCGATGGAAATCACTATTTTGATACTATTTCGAGCTGGTGGTGCAACATCCACGGTCATAATAGACCCGAGATAAATAGGGCGATAAGGGAACAGCTTAAGTTGTTTGAACATGTGATGTTTGCCGGTTTTACGCATAGGAACGCGATTACGCTTGCGGAGAGGCTGGTGTCGATTGCGCCGGAATCTCTAAGCAGAGTCTTCTTTTCGGACAACGGTTCGACGGCGGTCGAGACCGCTCTTAAGATGTCGTTTCAATATTGGCGCAATATCGGAAAGAGGGGAAAAAAGAGCTTTGTTCATCTGGATTATGCTTATCACGGAGATACCTTAGGCGCAATGAGCGTCGGCGGCGTTGATCTCTTCGGCGGGTTATTCAAACCTTTATTTTTTCATTCATTTAAAGTGCCCACGCCGTACTGTTATCGTTGCCCCGCAGGAAAATACCGTTATCCTGCCTGCCGCCTGGAATGCGTGAAGCCCCTTGAGAAGACGCTGGAGGATAACCACGGTAGGATTGCCGCTATGATAATAGAACCGCTTGTCTTGGCGGCGGGCGGCATGATCATATACCCGGCCGAGTACCTTAAGAAGGCCAGGGAGTTGACGGATAGATACGGAGTACACTTGATAGTGGATGAGGTCGCAACGGGATTCGGCAGGACAGGAAGGATGTTCGCCTCGGAACATGCGCGCATAGAACCTGATTTTTTGTGCCTCTCAAAAGGTATAACCTCCGGCTATCTACCACTGGGCGCCACCTTGACCACCGAGAAGGTGTACAGAGCTTTTTACGACGATTATTTCAAAAAGAAGACTTTTTATCACGGCCATACATATACCGCGAATCCTATATCGTGCTCCGCCGCCATAGCCAGCTTGGATATATTTGAAAAAGAGAAGGCTCTGAAAAGGGCAGGTAAAGTGATGGCATACTTCCATAAAAGGCTGGAGGACTTCAGGGGGATCGATATAGTGGGTGATGTCAGATATATAGGTATGATAGGTGCCCTTGAACTGGTAAAGGATAGGAGCACGAAGAGGCCTTTCGGTTTGAAAGAGAGAAAGGGAATGGAAGTTTACAGAGAGGCGTTAAAAAGGGGTCTTCTGCTTCGCCCCCTGGGCAATATCATATATTTCTATCTGCCTTTGTGCGCAGAGAAGAATGAGCTCGAATATATTTTGGACCAGACCTACGATATCATTTGGAATTCGACAAAATAGGATGTATAATACAATCGAGGGGAATCAAGAACAGCCGTATTTATCTAAAAAACGGAGGTAGGGGATGAGATTCGGCATACTGGAATTGACGGTAATTCTGCTTATAATCTTGGTCTTATTTGGCCCGAAGAAACTGCCTGAGTTGGCCAGGGCCCTTGGCAAGGCGATCAGGGAATTCAGGAAAGCCGGGAAAGAGACAAAAGACAATGCCGAAGAGGAGGAGATAAAAGAAGAAGAGCATTGAGATGGAATCACGGCTCTCTATTGTCGAACATCTGGAGGAGTTGAGAAGCAGGCTTATCAAGGCGGCCGCAAGCGTTATTATTATGTCAGCTGCGGCCTATATATTTGTGGATGAGATACTGGCAGTTATCGTAAAGCCGGTCGGGCACCTCGTATTTATAGCTCCTCAGGAAGCGTTTGTATCCAGATTAAAACTATGTATCTTTCTGGGCTTATTCCTCTCAGCGCCGCTTGTTCTGTATCAGATTTGGAAGTTTATCTCGTCGGCCTTGAAGAGGAATGAGAAAAGATACGTCATGATATTTGCCCCGTTGTCGTATATTTTCTTCTTATCGGGAAGCGTTTTCGGATACTTTACAATCATACCTGTCGGCATAAAATTTCTTCTAAGCTTCGCCAGCGAGACGATTATACCGATGATAACATTTAGCCAATATATATCTTTCGTGGGAGTCATCGTAATCGCCAGCGGCGCGATATTCGATTTTCCAATAGCAAGCCTGTTCCTTACCAAGATCGGCCTCATATCGTCGGAGACTTTGTCCGAAAAGAGGAAACACGCGATAGTGATAATCTTTATTTTCGCCGCCTTCATAACACCGCCCGATGTAATAACTCAGATATTGCTTGCTTTGCCGTTAATGGTATTATATGAAGTGAGTATACTCTTTTCCAGGTTCGCAGAAAGGTTCGGAGGGAGATAAAGTTTAAAATTTTATTTTAACAACTTTGTATGCCATATGTATTATGGTATACTTTTAATAATAAGAAAGTACGGGCACGATTTATAAAAGTCACGACTTTGCAAGAATAGAGAATACCGCATGGACAATTCAGCATACGGGGATTATCAAGAAGTTCGATTTGAAGAGTATGAAAAGATATGCAGGCGGTGTGGGATATGTTGCGGCTCGCTTAACGACCCCTGCGTTCACCTGGGCAGAGAAGAGGAAAGCGGGAAATACTACTGTCGCATCTATCAGAACAGATTCGGTATTCGCGAAACCGTAGGAGGCAGGCAATTCAATTGCGTTGCGATACGCGACAATATAAAAATGGGTGCATTGCAGCCACAGTGCGCCTACACGGCAACTACTAAGAAAGATTTCTGCGATAGCGGCAATATTTCTACGGAGATATTTTGAATATGGCCAGGGTAATCAGGATAAAAAGGAGTAGAGAGAAGGGGGATAATGTCATCGGCAGGGGCAAGGCCGCAAAGGTATATAAACTGAATCATAAATACGAGCTTATAAGAAAAGAATTTGCGCCCATTGTACCCGTAAAGATATGGAACTGGTTTTTCTTTGAATCACCGCACCCATTGACTACGGAAGCCGGCCACATATATGCCTTTTGGAAAAGGCGGCTTGCCCATAGGATGTGCAAATGCCTGAATTCGGACGTCCGCATACCCGATGCGCTAGATCTGACCAAAGGCGGTTTTACCACTGAATTCATACTTGAGAAGTTCACTCCTCCCGGAAGGAGACGTAAGCTTTACCATTCAGTGAAGACATTGGAGTCTTTTTTTAAGTACGTAGGCCTGCCTACATGGAGCTTTTCGAGAAAGAATCCATTTTCGCGCTCGAATTTTATATTTGTAGGTGACATCGTTCACATTATCGACTATGAACAGAGCGTACCTGTCAGAAATTCAAAAGGCGTCATAGACTACGATAGAATACATTTCGAGGATCTGCATGATTACATATCCGGCAATGAGAAACTGCTTTTGAACAGACTTGGCCTAGAGGATGTCAAGCATCTACATGAGGCGCTTGAGCGAGCCAAGGAATATCAGGCGAGATTGGACCTGAGGCCCAAATGGGGACACAGTAAGAGTAAAAGCAAGAGTAAGAGATGAAGATAATAATATCGGTATTTGTCGGGGGAATCTTCGGCTTCCTAATCGGCTATGTAGTCAAGTGTAACGGAGGTGGTTGCCCGATAACAAGCGATCAGTTGGTAACGACACTTATCGGTGCCGTAACAGGCTTAATCATCGCCTTAACCGGCAATAGGGGATGATTATGGCGAGGCTATTGGGAATATTTTGGTTGCTTTTCGGGATCGTTTGGTTGATAAGGCCGGATATACTGAAGAATCGTCTTAAGAGAAAGATGTCCCGGAGAATACGCTGGACAATATACGGATTTTTGTTTTTCTTCGGACTCATTATGATAGGCAGTTTAATTAAGGCCGAGGGCCTCCTTCCTAAGATTATAGGCATACTCGGAGTCATTCTTGTAATAAAAAGCACACTTCTTTTTTTATCCAAGACATCGGATAGACTTTGGAAATGGTGGGCAGAGCAGCCTTTGATGATATTCAGATTACAGGCGTTGATCATTATTATTGTCGGTGCAATGCTTGTCAAAGTATGATGTCTTGACCCGGTCTGATTTCGGGAACACCTCTTTTTAATAATATCAAAGAGAGTACCTCGTGGAGATATTTGCATTCATTCTACTTGTATTATTCAGTCTAGCCGGTTTCGCCGCAATTTTCTTTACGACATTTGGTACTCTGTTGATTTTTATAGGCGCCGTCCTGTATTCAATTCTTACCGATTTCACTACGTTGACATTGAGGACTCTCGCGGTACTTTTTGTAATCTACCTTATAGGCGAATCACTGGAATATGTCTTTGTCATACTGGGTGTCAAGAAGTTCGGGGCGTCGAATAAAGCAATAGTGGGGGCGCTGTTGGGAGGAATCTTCGGAGCCCTTATCGGAGTATCGTTTTTCGGAGTGGGCATAATCGTAGGCACGTTTGCAGGTATATTTCTGGGTGCATTTTTCGTGGAGTTGTTTTCGAACAGAGACCTCCTAAGGTCTGTCAAGGCAGGCGCTGGAGGCGTCTTGGGGAGAATCGGTTCGATAGTGGCAAAGCTGTTTATAGCAATCTTGATGGTTTGGATTATCTGGGGACGTTTCGCCTCGCCGCATCTCATTCAGTGACTTGGTGTTACGACAAGCGCCTTTCCAGACCTGTCCCCAGAGTGCAGTATCCGGAGAACCGCGTTTTGTAACTCATTTTTTAAAGATGTTTACGTCAGAGTGAAATATCTTTTTAGCTTCTCAACTGTTTTTCGGCATCTACTTCACCGCGGTTTATGAGCTCGATCGCCTTCTTTACGTGTGTCTTCAGTTGCAGGGAGGCAGGTGTATCCAGTATCTCCCTCAATATCTGTATAGCCATTCTGAAATAACGGATTATCTCACCTTCATCTGAGCCGGTATATCTCAAGATCTCATCGAAGCCTTGCCCTTTCATCCATGCTTCGAGGCAAGGCGCCAGATGAAAATGATACTCCTTGCTCAAGGGCCTTATATTGAGTCTTTTCTCCCTGGCGTGTATCACTTTGGTTATTTTATTAGTATGCATCGAGAGGTCTTTGGTAGTGCGACTTAGGTGCGGTTCGATAGAACCCTTTCTGGGCTCAAATACAAGACCTATGCAGAGGATACCCAGTTCGATCGCGGAGAGGTGTTCCAGGAGACCTTGCTCGCACAGCTCGGATAGGGAGAGTTCATAACCGTATACCTTACTTGCGAAACTGCCTTTTTTGGTCAGGGCGCCGTCATGGATATAGCCCAGATCTTTAAGTATTGTCACCTTAGACCTCAGCAGTTCGATCGCTCTCTTTCTATACTTCTCTTTTTCCTGGTAATAATGGAATGACTTAGGGTATATATCATAAAGAGATTCGCCGAATTTTTCATATAGGTTTAGGATAGTGCCGTATGACGCATTGAACCTGCTACGAACGTTTTCGGGAGTTCCGTAGACAATCTTATTAAGTTCTTGAAACGATATATCCCTGGTATTGACGCGCGAATATACGAACCCTTCATGGTCTATTCCGCGCCTGCCGGCCCTTCCGGCCATTTGATAGAAATCACGCGTCTTGAGTACACCGAAATAACGTCCGTGGTATTTCCTCAATTCGTCAAAGACGACCGTCCTGGCAGGCATGTTTATTCCGAGAGAAAATGTCTCCGTGGTAAATATGACTTTTATGAGTCTGCTGGTGAACAGCCGTTCTACAATCTCCTTCAGAGTCGGCAGCATACCGGCGTGATGGTAGGCCGTACCTTTTTCGATAAGGGATAAAAGAGACATCGCCCGGCCGTCTTTTACGACATCGTACTTTTCGCACAGCTCAAGATAGAGGCCCCTGATCCTTTCGGATTCCTCGGGACTCAAAAAGTTGAATTGTGACATGTGTTCGGCCAGATATTCGCACCGCTTTCTCGCAAAGGAGAAATAGATACATGGCAGGCGGTTATATTTTTCAAGATGGCTTATTAAATTAACGGGTTTATTCGGGTGTTGATGCATATGGCCGAAACGCCGCTTGCCTTTCGGTGACCTGTATCCGTATGACCGATCAAAATTGTAACCGTATCTTTTTACGTCTTTCAAACCGTCTACAACCCTACCCTGGCATTGGTAGTAGAAGTGTAGCGGAACCACGCGCCTGTCCTCTATAACGGTGGCGATATCCTTTTTGTGTATTGACCTTATCCAGTTTGTAAATTCCTCTATATTGGGTATGGTTGCCGAGAGCGCGAGTACATTCATGTGATGCGGCAGAAATATAAGGGATTCCTCCCAGACAGTACCCCTTTCGTAGTCGTCGAGATAGTGTATTTCGTCGAATATGACCCAGGAATATCTTTCCAGGGTATGAGGGCCTTCCAGTATCTTGTTGCGGAGGATCTCGGTAGTCATTATCAGTATAGATGCTTCAGGATTTATGCTGACATCACCGGTAAGTATGCCGATTTTATCGCCGTAGGCTTTGCTGAACTCCCGGAATTTCTGATTTGAGAGGGCTTTTATCGGAGCAGTATAAACGACCGACCTGTTCTTGGAGAGGCTGTCGTTTATTACGTATTCGGCGATGACCGTCTTTCCCGTACCCGTGGGAGCCGATACTATCACCGATTTATTTTGCTTGATGTAATCTATGGCTTTTTTCTGGAAATCATCGTATATCATATACTGACATTATAGACTATATTTGGACCATTTACAATCAGAAACGTTCAGAAGAAATACGACCACTTGACAAAAACCCGTTCTTTGTCTAATATGTAATAATATGAAGACTTATCTGGAATGCATACCGTGTTTCTTTAAGCAGGCTATCGAGGCATCCTCATTTGCCGGGGCTAACCATAAACATATCAGGGCCCTTCTCAATGAACTGTCGCGGCATGTCCCGAGATTGTCGCTTGCTAAATCTCCTCCCGAGATGGGAAAAGTCATATATGGCTTGGTAAGGAAACATACGGGCAGGGATGATCCGTTCGCCAAGGTAAAGCGAGAAAGCAACAGCATCGTCATGAGGGAGTATAACCTTATTAAGGATAAGGTTAGATGCTCCAAAGACGGTCTATTGACGGCGGTGGAGCTTGCCATAGCCGGCAATATTATCGACTACGGAGTCGCTTCAAGGCTCGATGTATCGAAAGAGGTCGATCGAATCCTTTCTCAGGAGAAGAGGGTCATCGAAGACGAAGGCGAGAGACTTTTCAATTACAGGCAGTTCAAAAGATTATTGAAGAATGCCAAGCACATTCTTTACATAGCGGACAATGCGGGTGAGATAGTCTTCGATAAGATCCTTATCGAAGAAATAAAGTCTATGTATCCTGATAAGACTATAGTAGTGGCCGTTAAGGAGAGACCTATTATAAACGACGCCCTTAAGAAAGACGCCGCTCAATGCGGCCTGGATAGGATAGTGAAGGTGATATCGAGCGGCATGGATATCCCTGGCACCATACTTGGTCTGTGCTCGAAGGAATTTTTGCGCGCTTATAAAAACGCGGACATGATAATAAGTAAAGGACAAGGCAATTTCGAGGCGTTGAGCGAGAAGGATAAAGACCTCTTCAGCCTTTTTATGGCAAAATGCCCCGTAGTAGCCCGGGACATCGGCTGCGATATCGGAGCGGTGATTTTGTCCTATAACAAACAGCGGCACAGACCCGTGCGCAATAGGTGAAATGGGTTCGTTATAAGCGATACGAAAGCGAGGTATGTTCATGGCACGTTGCAATAACGTAGATAGGAATATGGCCAACTGCAATTGCAGTTACGAGCCATGCAGCCGAAAAGGCATATGCTGCGAATGCATACAGTATCATTTGAAGAGTAGAGAGTTGCCGGCATGCTTTTTTCCCGCCAGCGCGGAGAAGACCTATGACAGGTCTTTCGAAAAGTTTATAGATATTTATAAGAAGTAGAAGGCGTTTATTGCAGAAAAAATAATACTTGGATATTTTAAATCCGAGCAGTATAATTTTATATGATCCCCGTTGTCAAAGACGGTATTGGCCACAGTTAAGGAGGACAATTGGACCCCGATCAAAGGATAAAGGATATAAAAGAGGTCTCCATAGCCATAGACGATTGGGATGACATCTTTTCAGATTTCGACCCAAGGCCCCTTGGCGAGAGGGCGCTTTCCGAGGACTTTATAGCGGAACTCAAGAAGCGGTATAGAGAGACGCGTAAAGGCACGTTTCTTGTCAATATATTTGCCCCAATTTCGCTGAAAGACGAAAAGTCCGAAAAGGTGGTAGCGCAGAGACTTAAAAAATATTTCAGGCACAGGTTCCTTCAAAGACAAAAGGAAATAAACCGCATAAGACTTAAGGGCGGCATATACGTCTCTATAGGCATAGTATTTCTCGGATTTCTTACGCTCGCGACGTACTTCCGATACTTCAGCGACCTCACAATCGAACTTTTGGGAATAATCCTTATGCCGCTTGGCTGGTTCGGCGTATGGGAAGGATTTTCCAAGATTGTGGATACCTCGCCCATTTTTATTCATGAAGAGATACTTTTCGATAAACTTTCAAAGGGGCAGTTTAAATTTCTCTATATAGAACCTGGCGGGACGCAGGATCAGGGTAAGCAAAAGTGATAACGATAAAATTAGGCGACATTACCAAGGAAGAGATCGGCGCGATCGTAAACGCCGCAAATAAGGGGCTCCGCGGCGGAGGAGGAGTGGACGAGGCCATACACAGAGCCGCCGGCCCTTCTGTTATGGAAGAGTGCCGCGAGATAGGCCGTTGCAATACGGGAGACGCCGTAATTACCGGAGCGGGCCTGCTAAAGGCAAAAAATGTCATCCATGCGGTGGGACCGGTATGGCGCGGAGGGGAAAAAGGAGAGGCGGGACAACTTCGAAGTTGCTATGAGAAGAGTTTTGAGGTCGCTTTGAAGAATGGCATCGAGACGATCGCCCTTCCCGCCATCAGCACAGGTGTATACGGATACCCCATAGAAGAAGCGGCCGATATAGCCCTTAGGACGGGAAAGAGATTTGAGGATAGATTCCGCGAGATAAGATATGTATGTTTTTCGGACAGAGACTTTAGAATATATAAAGAGACGTTGGACAGATTGAGCGAAACCTAACTCCAAAAAGGTTGTTACGATATGGGCGGACCATTCAGTCGTTTGATTCATAAGCTCCGAGATCAAAAAGGGCTTACCATGACAGAGCTCTTTGTGACTTTGGCTTTAATCATGCTCATAGTCGGAATTTTGCTTCCCGCGCTCAATAAAGCGAAGGAGACCGGTAAACTGGCTACATGCCTGAACAATCTCAGGCAGATCGGTCAGGCTATATATCTCTACATGGACGACCACGAATTCAAATTTCCGGGGGTTTATGATACGGTCGCTACCAACAGGTGGTATCAGAAACTAGAGCCCTATATTGATGACAATGAGATATATAGATGCTCAAAGTACGATGCCCACGTCTATGCTGACGGGTCGCATTTTTCCTATGGATTCAATTACAGGGGGCTCAATACTCCCAAGGTCGGCGTGCCGGCTTTTATAGGAAAAGATCTCATCAGCGTGAAGAGCCCGGGCCAGTGCATAATGGTAACGGAGGCCACCGGGGGCTCTATGGTCGGAGGGAGCAGTTTCTTTGTAGAGAAGAATGCTATTATCGCGCGGCACAAGGGTGGGGCGCCGATTCTCTTTGTGGACGGCCATGTGGCTTGGTACCGCCTTTCGCAGATACCCATGTCCGGCGCCCAGTCTCAGATATGGTGGGGCTATTGATTTAAAGTAACGTTGTGCCATTGTCCGGGATTAAGGTTGAAGCAATTTCGGTGTAAGGAGGAGATATGGCTAAGGTACTGGTTGTATATTATTCACGATCGGGCAACACGAAGAAGATGGCCGGACTCATCGCGGGCCATCTCAAAAATCACGGTAATGAAGTTCAGCTCAAAAATGTAAAGGACGCCAGGCCCGCGGATTTTAAGGAGGTCGATGGAATTATAATCGGTTCACCCACATACTATGGAGGCATGTCGGCCGAGATCAAAAAACTGCTCGACGACTCGGTCGCGTTACATGGTAGGCTTGACGGCAAGATCGGGGCCGCCTTTACCAGCGCCGGTAATACGGGTGGAGGCAACGAGACTACAATTTTGAGTATACTCATGGCCATGTTGATACATGGCTTCATTATTCAGGGCGACCCCAAGGGGAGCCATTACGGCCCGGTCTCTATAGGCGCACCGGATGATAGGGCGCAAAAGGAATGCGATAGGTTGGCGGAGAGGTTCGACGCGCTCTTAAAAAAATTGACATAGGTGTATTTTTTAAACAGCCACCGCAAGATGAGTATTTTTTTTGGGGTGGCTTTGCCTTATCTTATATTGGTATGAACAGAATGGGAGGTGTTTATGACGACAGTGGAGGCGCTGAAACTGGCGCTTAAAAAGGAGATGGATGCCATTGAGTTGTACAAAGGGTTCATTAAGGATCATTCAGCGGCCAATGAGATATTTGAGTTTTTACTCAATGAGGAATATAAACACAAACAGATGGTCGAGAAGAAGATAGTGGAATTGACCCGCGCGTAACGAGGGAAAATCATGGACTTTCTGGAACTCGCCAAAAAGAGGCAGAGTACGAGGGACTATTCGCCGAAGGTCGTGCCGAGAGAATCTATCGATAGATGCATAGAGGCTGCGCGACTCGCTCCGTCGGCGTGCAATTCTCAACCATGGTCTTTTATTGTCGTCGACAGAGAACCGATGCGAACTAAATTGGCTTCCGGCGCTTTTGGAGGTATTTATGCAATGAATTCTTTTGCAAAAAAGGCCCCGGTCTTTATAGTGGTAATAACGGAGAGGGCCCCTTACATAACCAGGCTTGGAGGATATTTAAAGGGTGTGCAGTATAGTCTAATAGACATAGGGATCGCCTGCGAGCATCTTATTCTAGAGGCTGAGGAGCTGGGAATGGGCACGTGCTGGCTGGGGTGGTTTGACGAGAGGTTCGTGAAGAATCTATTGAAGGTACCGAAAGATAAGAAGGTGGATGTAATCATAAGCATGGGTTACCCCGAGGAAGGACGGCTTCGCGACAAAAGCAGGAGGCCTTTGGATGAGATAAGGAGATTCGCCGAATGAGAAAGCCTCTTGGTAAAACAGGATCATTTATATCTTCCAAGATAGGTAAGGCTATAAAAGATTACCGACTTATAGAAGACGGTGACAGGATCCTTGTAGGCGTATCAGGCGGAAAGGATAGCATAACTTTGCTCAGACTTCTAAAGGAGAGACAGCATTGGTCTCCGGCTAAATACGATCTCATTGCTGCGCACGTGGAGACCGATTTCAAATGCGGCCATTGCGTGCACAGGAGATACTTGACAGCCCTCTTTAAAGATACGGGCCTCCCCTATGTGTTTAAGAAGATAAAGGTGAAGGGCATAAGTAAAAAGACTGTGAATTGTTTTTGGTGCTCGTGGAACAGGAGGAAGGAATTGTTCAAAACGGCTCAGGCTAAGGGCTGCAATAAGGTTGCCTTGGGGCACCATAAAGACGATATCTGCGAAACGATACTTTTGAATCTCTTTTTTCAGGGTGAGATCAGCACGATGAATCCTCGACAGCCTTTATTCAGAGGCGTCATAACGGTCATCAGGCCTCTTTGTTATGTCGAGGAGAGGACGATAAGGCGATTTGTAAGAGAGTCTGGTTTAGATAAGTTGACGGAAAAGAAGATGCAGTCCCGGGACTCCAACAGAAAGTATCTTAAACGATTCATACAAGATATTGAGAAAAGATGCCCCAGCGTCAAGACAAATATATTCAGGAGTATAGGTAGAGTAAAATCGGAATACATTGACCTGAAGACAGGATAATTATTAAAATGATGAGTTCGATCGGTTAATCGAACTTAGCCGGAACCCCGGGGGTTTTGTTTCCTGCTGGCATCGGCAGAAAACAATTGAAAACGTAAAACTATTTGCTATAATCAGATTACTATGGGACGGTGTAAAAAAAGACATTCGAGGGATGAGGGCAGGTTGAGGGATGGTTTCACGGATAGATTGAAACCCGTTAAACCCCTTGATCTGTCTAAGATAGAGACCGTAAATGACCTTGTCACTCAGATGTCCTTCACGTCGTTCGGCGGCAGAAGCGTAGGCGAAGCGGCAGACGTTCTATTTGAGATGGTCAGGGACGAAGACTGTTTTGTCGTACTTACGCTATCGGGTGCCATGACGGTGGCTAAAATGGGCCTTGTTATATGCGACATGATAGACAGCTCTCTTGTGGACGCCATCGTCTCCACGGGGGCTATTATGGCGCACGGTTTTGTCGAAGGTGCCGGGCTGGTACATTTCAAATACGACAGAGACATGGATGATACAGAACTTTACTATGCCGGATACGACAGGGTATACGATACGTTGGAATTGGAAAAAAATCTGGATGACGTAGAGATCATATTTAAAGAAGTTCTGGACGGCATAAAAAGGGATACCGTACTTTCAAGCCATTTTTTAAACAGAGAGATAGGGAATTATCTTGCAAAGAATACAAAGATGAGAGGCATAGCAAAGAGTGCATATTTAAAAAAGGTCCCTATTTTCATTCCGGCATATACGGATTCCGAGTTAGGGTTGGATCTCGGGATTTATAATAGAAGGGCAAAGATGAATAATGAAAAGGCGTTTTCATTCGACCCTTTTCTGGATCTGGAATATTTTACGGATCTTATAATGAAACAAAAGAAGATGGGTATATTTACGATAGGAGGCGGCGTTCCGAGAAATTGGGCGCAGCAGGTAGGACCTTATTTGGATATTATCGGCAAGAGACTTAAGCAGGGGGGTGATTTCAAAAGGTACTCCTATGGCATCAGGATATGCCCGGAACCCGTACACTGGGGAGGATTGTCGGGGTGCACCTACTCAGAGGGAATTTCGTGGGGAAAATTTACACCGCCTAGCGAAGGCGGAAGATGGGCTGAAGTCTACTCTGACGCGACCATAGCATTGCCGTTAATAGTGAAAGCGGTGCTTGAGAGGATGCAGGGGAGGAGATGATAAGGTAAAGGGGGATTAGATGACAAAGAAAAAAGTGATACTTACGTCAAAGGCACCCCAACCGAGGGGACCATATTCTCAGGCCGTTATTCATAACGGTGTAATGTACATTTCCGGACAGGGACCCGTAGACCCGGTGACAAATAAGATTATAGACGGCACCATAGAACAGGTGACTACAAGGACACTGGAGAATATCAAATCCATTATAGTGGAAGCCGGCGGCAAACTGGAGGATATCCTGAAGGTAACATGTTACCTGTCCGACATAAACGACTATTCGGCCTTCAATCACGCCTACAAGGGTTATTTCATAAAGGAGCCGCCTGCGCGCTCGACCGTTGAAGCGAGATTGCCGGCGGGAATCAAGATCGAGATGGATGCGGTCGTGGCGTTAAAATAGGAGAAGAGATGAGCATCAAAAAAAGAAATAGGATTAAATTCAGAGCCAGACTCAAAAGAAAATCAAGACGCGCAAAACTGAAACGGGCAGGAAAGGATCCGGAGAGTTATTTCTATTCCGGCATCTACGTCGGGGAAACCAACAAATAAATAGAAGCTTATAACAACCCTCTCTTTTTATTTCATTAATCTTTCCCTATAGAATGTTCTTCACATAAAATTACATTTAGTTTATTATCTACATATTAAATCTCTTTTTATATACCTTTTTTAAATATTTATGCAATATAACTCATTATCTTTTGTCGAGTTCTGCTTGTTAAGTAATATTAAAAAGTTACTTGTTGACATAAAATTGTATTTATGATATACTCTTTCACAAAGAGTTACTTTCAGAAGAAATACACAGTTTGTATATACATTTTATATGTGTAAGTAGTTGTAAGTTCAAGTGAGCGCAAGAACACAGGTTAAAGAAGATCGGTTGATGGTTAAAGGTTTATGGTTGACGGAAAATAAAAATCCCGTGAACCGTACATCGTTAACCGAAAGCCGTAAGATGCTATTTTTATTAGCTATTAAAACCCTTGCAGCCATCTTCCGTTTTCCTTTGGATAGGTAAGACGGAGATGTGCTGTATAATATTAAGGAGATTAGATATGAAGTTAAAAGGAGGAATATTTAAGTATCAGACACTTACAGATAAAGAGAGAAAGAATTTAATGCTTTTGGATATTATAATGCAGAAAGGCCCTATATCGCGTACCGATATTTCCAGGGAGACTGAACTGAATATCGTCACCGTATCCAATTATATCAACAATTTCATAGATAAGGCTATCGTTATAGAAAAAGGGTTGGACGTATCAAGCGGCGGCAGAAAGCCGACACTGGTCGAGCTGGACGCAAAAGGCGGTTACGTCATAGGCATTGATATCGGACCGCTGTATGAAGTAGCAATAATGACAGACCTGAGCGCCAGGATAATTGTGAAAAATAAAAAAGACAGACCGCAGGGTCATATCGAGGAGGTTATCAAAGCGGCCGGCGAGCTTTTGGGAGATACAATCGCAAAATCCAATGTGCCGGCGGATAAGATATTGGCTATTGGCTTCGGCATCTCCGGCGTTATAGACGAGGAGAGCGGTATTATAAGAGATACAGATCCAAACCGCGGAAGGACGACGGGAAGTCTCAACTCTTTCAGATTGGCAATGGAAGAGAAATTCGGCATATCTACGTTTGTGGGAAACGATGCTACATGTGCCGCTTTCGGCGAGAAGAGACTTAGCCTGGGCAGGACAATCGAGGATATGCTTTATGTCTATTCTGACGTCGGCTGCGGAATAATCATAAAAGGGGACATATATTGTGGGGCAAGCGGTAGCGCGGGAGAGATCCAGCTGTCCATAAGTCCTAAAGAGGCGGAGAAGGCAAAGTTGTCTTCAAACGAGCTTTCCTATTTGAGGCCTATGGGGATAGATCTTGGAATAATATCCCGAGCCAAGGAATCGATTCAACAGGGGGTGGGTACCAAGATCGTGGAAACCATTGACGGCAAATTGGAAAATCTTACTTTGGAGAAGATAATTTCTTCGGCCGAATCAGGGGATAAATTGGCCATAGGGCTTATCGAGAGCGCCGGGATAAATTTAGGGACGAGGATATCATATCTCATAAACTTGTTCAATCCCGAGGTTGTAGTTATAGGTGGAGGCATAGAGAAGGCGGGCGAACTTATCCTGGAGCCAATAAGACGGACCGTGAAGAAATTTGCTTTTGAAGAACCCGCAAACAAAGTGCGCATCATCCCTTCCGCATTGG
The DNA here is from genome assembly GCA_016931215.1 of Candidatus Omnitrophota bacterium. GTDB lineage: Bacteria > Omnitrophota > Gorgyraeia > JAHIPI01 > JAHIPI01 > JAFGFD01. The sequence continues at coordinate 12,283 of JAFGFD010000085.1, read as the reverse complement.
GGGAAGACGCGGTTGCATTGGGCGCCGCAAGCTTGGTTTTGAGAGACGTGTTTACTCAACTCTGATCAAGTAACCGAAAGAGTAAACTTAATCTTATAGAGGTACGGATATGAAATTGGGAAGCAGTCTATTTCCGGCAAGAGAACTTACGGACAGGGAAAGGAAGAATTTTGCGATCCTTGACATAATCAGAAAGCAGGGACCGATTGCGAGGGCGGACGTATCAAAGATTACCGGCTTCAATATAGTCACCGTCTCCAACTACGTAGAGCATTATATAAAGACAGGCCTGGTATCGGAGGAAGGGTTCGATATATCAAGCGGCGGCCGTAAGCCCATGATGGTCGATATCAATCACGATGCGGCGTTCGCAGTAGGTGTGGACTTTGACATGTCCAGAATAGACGGATTATTGACGGATTTGAAAGGCAATATCATCCATCGAGTCGATGAAAAGTGCCAAATACAGACCGGGACAGCCTTGGTCGAAAAAATAAAGAAGGTTGTCAAAGAGCTGTTCGATTCCAGCGGCGTTGACAAAACAAAGATAGAGGGCATAGGATTATCCGCGGCAGGTGTCATAGGTCGATATGACCGGACGTTGAGATGGCCTGGTCCAATGGGAACGAGGGACCAGATAATATCGGCATCTTTACTGGATCAACTGGAAGACAATTTTAAAGTACCGGTCATAATAGAGAATGACGCGAATTGCGCCGTGTTCGGGGAGAAGTGGTTTACTCTCAGTCCGGAATTCAAAAATATAGTATATCTCTTTTCCGGGGTGGCATGCGGCATTGTGATAAACGGACAGGTCTATATGGGTACCACCGGGTGCGCCGGAGAACTTGGGATATTGAACGAGAACGCCCTCGACAAATATGACTGGAGAAACGAATCTTTCGGTCTGGGCAGATGGGATATGAATCTGGGCATGTTGAACAACATCGAAGAGATGAGACGTAGATACGGCGATTCGATGATATTCAAAAATGTTAAGAATAAAACGGAAAAGATTACGTTTGACGTTATTGTGGATACATCCGAAAAAGGGGACGGGCTTGCCAGCGAGCTTCTGACCAAGGCAGGCCACGATCTCGGGAGAAAAGTCGCTTTCCTGGTAAATTTATTTAACCCCCAAGCCGTAATAATGGGCGGAGGCATAGAAAAGTCTCAATTGCTCATGGAAAAGGTTAAGGCGACGGTCAAGGAGTGGGCTTTTGAAGAGTCAACGAAGAACCTGAAGATTATTCCGGCTCAACTGGGGGATAAAGCGGCTCCCCTGGGCGTAGCCAGCCTTGTAATCAAAAGTTATTTTGAACAGGTATAATATTGCGTACACCGCTGCCGCGCATATAGAGCGCGGCGTATAGCGGTTTTTAAAAAAAGGAGTGGTTATGACGGAAGGTAAAATGTGTACTATGTGTAAGAAGTGGTTCATACCAAACAAGTACAGGCCAAACCAGAAGATTTGCTCCAATCTCGAATGTCAATATAAACGTCAGCTTGAAAATATGAAGAAATGGCGGACGAAGAACCCGAATTATTTCAAGTACAGAGAAGTGAAGGACGTAACATGGAAAGAGTCTTGCCGGGAGAGGGCCAGGAAATGGAGACGCTCTCATATTGAATATCTGAAGCTCTATAGACAGGAGCACAGAGACGCCCACAGAGAATACATGCGTAAGTATATGAGAGATTATAGGAAAAAGAAGAAAGAAGAGAAACAAAATAGTCCCGAGACACCTCCAGAAAACAACATAGACACACAGCCTAATAATATGCTTTGAAACACAGCATACTTCTGTTAATAACCCGCCAAGATAGAGAAGAAAACTAAATGTTGAACGTTAAATTGCAAAATAGAACAGCACCAAATCTATGCCCCAACCCTAATATGAGAAGGCGTTGGGTCGCGGTTATTTTCGTTCTATCCGCTCAGTTTATGTTACTGGCTGCCGTTACCTTTGGCGGACATTCTTTAGCATTTTGTTCTGAAGGCGGACTTAGCGAAGACAGGGGCAAGCTTATAGAGCAATATCTAAAGGATGCGCAAGGGTATTTCGAAGACGGGAAATACCACCATGCGATAAAGTTGTGGACGAGCGTCCTGGCAATTAGCCCCGATAATGAAATCGCTCTGAAGGGCGTAGAGAAAGCCGAGGCAAAGATAGCTAAGATAAAGACATTTTTCGGAAGGGATGTATTCAAAGGCATGCAGAAGATTTCCAAGCTTTCGCTGGATGAGTGCATCGAGATAGCTAAAGAGGCGAGCCTCTTGTTCAATATCGCAAAAGAGCAGGTGGACCTGTCCAGGTCTAAGGTCTTTGAGGCAAAGAGGTCTTTTTTTCCATCGCTTACACTGTCTTGGGCCGAGTCTAAGGGCATAAGAGAAGCCGGCAAGACTCACTCAGTAGAGTATGGCCTCGAGGCGAGGCAGCCTGCGTTGCGTTCAGGAGAGCTCGTATATACCCTCGCTCAATCGAGAGTAAATTTAAATATAGCGGAGATGAATTACGATACGATAGAAATGGATATTTATTATGAAGTCGCCGAGGCATATTATAAATTCGTACAGGCGAAAAAGATGCTTTTATATATAAAGGAGTTTTACAGAGACATAACGCCTTTTTATACAATGGCTAAAAATAAGCACGAAAGGGGCCTGATAGCCGATATAGAATATCTGGATACGGAATCAAAATATAACCAAATGCACTTTAAAAATATATCGGTCGAAAGCGACTACGAGATCGCAAAGCTCGCACTTGAGCAGAAGTTAAATATAGAACGCGCGGGCACGGTCGACGTCGAGGAGGACTTCGCCCTGAAGACCATCGACAAGGACCTGGACACGTGTCTTTTCCTCGCGGTAGATAACAGGCCCGATTTGAAGATCGAAGAACTCTCGGTAAAATCGGCGGAATACGGAAAGAGGATAACACTGGCAAAGGATCTGCCGAAGGTGGACCTCACCGGCGAGTATAAAGAGGCCTCGGAAGTATACAGAGAGAATTTTCAGCGCAGTACACGGGAGGGTGTAGACCCACACAGAAAATGGTATGCGGGCGTAGAAGTTACGTGGCCTCTGATGGGCAGTACGGGGACGTACTCGTCGTATAAAAGAAAAGACCCTGCTACGTTAAGCACATTCCACGGATCGGACGAATCGCAAGGCAATACGTTTAAGCTGGGCGTATTGGACAACTTGAAACAACTTACGGACGCGGAAGAGGCGGACGTGGCCCTTGCGCGGGCGAAGCAGAATCTGGAGGATAAGAGGAAAAAGGTAATAAAAGAGGTCAAAGATGCTTTTTACAATTATGAGAAGGCGAAGATCCAGATGGAAGCTGCCGTTGTCCAGAAGACATTCAGCGAAAAGGAGTCGAATATTTTAAAGGTTAAGCACAGTTTGGGTGACAGCAGGATATCGGAGCTTATGGATAGCTTGGTTCGTCTCATGGATGCAAATGAAACATATTTGAAGGCAGAAAGGGATTTGAGCACCGCCATTGCCGCATTGAACAAGGCGATAGGTCTGAAGGATTATTTTTAAATAAATGAGAACGCAACTTAGGCGACCGTAGGGAGCATAAGTTGCAAGGTCGAATTTATTGCGAGGAACGTAGTGACGAAGCAATCTAGATGATACAGACGGCGGAGGTCGCTATGATTAACCTGATTTATTATCTTCTTATATGAGAGAGGTATTATGAAACTTTTTAAATACAAGAAATTTATATTTATTTTGGCCATTGTAGTTATAGCCGTGGGGATTATGCGCATGAGGATCTTTTTAGCCGAAATGGGGATTTCCGGAAATAAACTTATGACGTTCGCAAAATCCTTGATGGGGAAAAAGACCGAGGAGGAGCTTAAGAAGGGCGTAGAGGAGCTCATCGGAGGAGAACAGGAAGAGGAGATCGTCCCGGTGAAGGTAGCGCGCGTTACCAGGGCCGACTATATTGACTCCATAACTTCTTTCGGGACAATAAGGGGATTCGGTGAGATACCTATAAAATTCAAGGAAAGCGGCATTATATCTAAATTTTACTTTAAAGAAGGGGACAACATAAGAAGAGGCCAGTTGGTGGTGTCTCAGGATCAGCAGGAAGAGAATATAAAGCTGGAGTACACGAGGATAGAATACGAGAAGAACAAGGCTCTTTACGAGCTGGGTGCCATCACTCAGGATAAACTCAGGCAGGCGGAATTGGAGCTCAAGACCGCCGAACTAGAGATAAAAAAGAGAATCTTTTACGCCCCCTCAAACGGCATTATGGGTACCCGTAAAGTGGAAGAGGGCGAGTTGGTGGAGCCGAATGACATAGTCGCCACGTTTCTGGATATCAACAATGTCTTTTGCGAAGTGGGCGTCATAGAAAAGGATATAGGAAAGGTCAAGGTAGGGCAAAAGTCGAGCGTCGTGTTCGATGCGATTTCGGATACAGTTTTCGACGGCGTCGTTGATTCTGTATCGCCCATGATAGAGGGGAGAAGCCGCACCCAGACGGTCAGAATACTGGTACCAAACAGAAATAGTCTTATAAAACCGGGGATGTTCGCGCGCGCCCAGATCACCACATTCGAACAGAAAAACGGTATCGTCGTGCCTCTTTCGGCGTTAAAAAAGACGGAAACGGGGCATGTCGCTTTCGGCGTAGAGAGGGTGCTTGAGAATAAAGAGACTACTCCGGCGGGATTTGAAATTGCCATCTCCAGGATTATCAACGTGGATGTAGCCAAGGCAAATGATGAGTCTGCCTTGATCGCCAGCGGACTGAGCGAGGGCCAGGAGATAGTCCTCGAATCCCCAACGGCAAAAGAGGAAATAAAAGACGGCGGAAAGATCGAAATCATAAGTGAAGAAGACGAATAGGCAAGTGCTTTAATGAGCTTACCATCCTTTTCAGTAAGAAGGCCCGTGACGGTAACCATGATTTTTCTGGGCGTCATACTTTTAGGCGTCATTTCGTGGTTACGCCTTCCACAGGAACTATTTCCGCCGATTACCTACCCACAGCTCACCGTCGTCACCAATTATCCAAACACCGCTCCCGAAGAAGTCGAGAGTCTGATAACCAAGGTCATAGAAGAGGCGGTAGGTACGGTCAAGAATACCCGCAGCATCATGTCGACGTCCAGAGAGGGGACATCTCTTGTAATAGTGGAGTTCAACTGGGGCGCGGATATGAATTTTGCGGCTCTCGGCATGCGGGAAAAGATAGATCTAGTCAAAGAGAGGCTACCGAGGGACGCGGAAGAGCCGATAGTGATGAAATTCAACCCATTCGCCAAACCTATAATGACGCTTAGCATCAGCGGCGACAGGCCTCTTGACGAGCTCTATGAAATTTCAAAGCGATACGTGAAAGACCGCATTGAGAAGGTCGAAGGGGTCGCCTCCTGCTCGATCTCAGGAGGTATAAAAAGGGAGATACATGTCGACATTAACGGAGGCTTGCTTTATAACTCCGATATCGATTTGATGTCAATAGTGACGAGTCTCCGTGATTCAAATCTCAACTATCCGGCCGGCGCGACAAAAGAGAAATTTTTTGAGTGGCTCATCAGGACGATGGGAGAGTTTCAAACGGTCTCCGACATAGATTCTACCGTAATAGCCCTTGACGAACCGGCCGACAATAGGCGAGGCGGGACTCAAGAAGAGAGATATATAAAGGGCAAGCGATTGATAAAACTGAGCGACGTGTCCGAAGTCACTGACGGATTCAAGGAGAGGACAAGCTACTCCCGTTATAACGGAAAAGAGAACGTCTCGGTGTCCGTACAGAAACAGGCCGAGGCGAACACGATAAAGACGGTCCAGAACGCTCTCGTAGAATTAAAGAAGATAAGGGAGATATTGCCCGATAAGGTCTTTGTAGATTTAACGTATGACCAGTCAAAATTTATAAGGAATGCCATTAACGGAGTCACAAGTTCGGCTCTGCAAGGCGGAGTTTTAGCCGTAATCGTGCTTTTCTTCTTCCTAAAGAGCGTCAAGCATTCAGCCATCGTAGCCTTCTCCATTCCCATATCCATAATGGTGACATTCAGCTTGATGTATTTTTCCAATATCTCCATAAACATAATTTCTTTCGGAGGATTGGCGCTTGGAATAGGGATGCTGGTTGATAACGCTATCGTCGTTATGGAGAATATCTTCAGGCACAGGCACTTGGGCAAGGACAGCAATATGTCGGCAATAGAAGGCACCGAAGAAGTCAATGCCGCAATTACATCCAGCACACTGACCACCGTTGCCGTATTTCTGCCGCTTGCATTTGTTGTCGGAATAGCAGGTCAGATCTTTAAGGACCTTGCTTTTACAATAACATTTTCCGTTCTGGCGTCGCTATTTGTGGCTCTCTCGCTTATACCGCGTCTTTCCATTATGGGTAAAGAGAAGAGCGCGGGAAGACCCGTTCGCGGCGGAAACGACGATGAAGTTGATACCGGAATACTTTCCAGGATCTACGTGTCCATATTGAAGGTATTTCTCTCCCATAAGCTGATAGGAATGTCTTTAGTCCTGATCCTATTTTTGGGAAGCTTTAAACTTTTCGGATACATAGGTAAAGAATTCATGCCCAAGGTCGACGAAGGTCAATTTATGATAAAGGTAGATATGTCGCCGGGTACAAAGTTGGATATAACCGATAGGGTATCAAAGAGGATAGAAGATGCGATCTCCGATATGCCCGGCACCTTGAATGTCAGTGCGACCATAGGGTCGAATAAGGACGAATCCACCGCCTCGGGCAGCGTTGAGATGCTAAAGGAGAATCAGGCGCAGATAGTCGTCAACCTCGCCAAGGAGAGAGAGCTATCGACTGATGAATTTATCCAGAGACTCAACGAAAATTTGAAGACCGTAGACATGGAAGACGCCGATATAAAATTTATACTTTCGCAAAGTCTCATGAGCAGCGCCTTCCAGGGCAGCGGAGGGGCCCCTATAGTCATCGAAGTCAAAGGGCAGGATCTGGATGTCTTGAATGATCTGTCGAGAAAGATAATGAAAGATATAAGCGTAATCGAAGGAATATACGACGTAAAGAGCAATGTTGAAGATCCGGCACCTGAGACCAAAGTAGTGGTCAATAAGAACAAAGCGGCTTTATACAATCTCTCCGTCAGGGATATCGCCAGGACCGTTCAGATAGCGATCGACGGTTGGGTAGCCACGAAGTTTAAGGAAGAGGGCAATGAGATAGACGTCCGCGTCCGGCTAAGAGAAGAGGACAGAGATGATTTTTCGATAATCAAACAGCTGAGAATCATATCTCCCGATGGAATAAAGGTGCCGCTGAAGGAGGTCGCGGATTTCAAGCTCGGGAAAGGCCCCAGCGAGATCAAGAGGAAAGACAAGAAGAGAACCATACTGGTATTTGCAAACGTCTTCGGCAGGGACATGAATGCGGTCATGAACGATGTCTCTTCGTTTTTAGAAAAGATGGAGCTGCCCAGCGGATATTCGCAACCGATACTGACGGGCGAACGCGAACAGATGAACGAATCGTTCAAAAGCCTGCAGTTTGCGTTGATATTATCGATACTCGTAATTTATATGATAATGGCGGCCCAGTTCGAGTCATTGTGGCAGCCGTTTATCATAATGTTTACAGTCCCTCTTTCCATTATAGGCATATTGGCCGTCTTATTTTTAACTAAGACCACTCTAAACGTAGTCGCGCTGCTCGGAGTCATAGTTCTCGGCGGCATAGTAGTCAACAACGCGATAGTGCTCATCGACTATATCAACAGTTTAGTAAGATCTGGCAAAGGACTGTACGATTCCGTTATCGAGGCCTCCAAGACGCGCCTGAGACCGATCTTGATGACTACCTTGACCACAGTACTCGGCCTTCTTCCCCTTGCACTTGGCATAGGAGAGGGGGGAGAGCTTATCTCACCACTCGCCATAACTGTTATGGGAGGTCTGTTGGCTTCGACATTTTTGACGCTCGTCGTCATACCGACGGCTTATCTCGTTGCGGCGCGAATGATTATTAGGCCTGGGAAAAGTACACAAGAGCACAAGAGTACAAAGACATAGGGGCACGAGGTCACCAAGTCACCAGGTCACAGGAGCTCAAGAGCACAAGTAAAGATAGCGTATAGCGAATAGCGTTTAGCGTATAGTAAAAAAGATAGCGTTTAGCGGATAGGGTTTTAGGTTTTTAATCTTTTACGCACGACGATATACGATCGACGATCGACTAAATCAGACTATAGTCTATAGACAACGGACTACGGACTAGAGCTTAAAAACCCCCAAGGATTTTTCTTTTACTATCGACTATAGTCTACCGGCTATACAGAATTGTGAAAAAATATGGACCTATCAAGAACCGCAGTACAGAGACCCATATCGATAATGATGTTATTCGTGTCTATACTTCTTATAGGCACGATCTCTCTGACCAAGTTGCCCGTAGACCTTATGCCCAATGTCGGGTCTAAGAAGATATCCATTATAACACGCGTTCGAGGGGGCATGCCGCCTACAGAGGTGGAAGAACTCGTTTCGAGGCCCATAGAGGACGCAGTATCTACGGCAACCGGCGTGGAGCTTCTGACATCCAAGTCCGAAAAGGGGGAGTCCCAAGTAGTTATAATTTTCGAACCGGGCACGGATATGGAGTTCGCCGCACTTGAGGTCCGCGAGAAATTCGCCAAGGTGAAGAACAAACTTCCCAAAGAGATAGAGCGCCCGATCATTGCCCGTTATGATGAGACCGATGTCTACGTAATGATAGCGGCGGTCACCAGCAAGAAATACACAACCGAGTATCTGCGCAGGGTCATTGACGAAGATATTAAGGAATATCTGCTTAGGGTCGAAGGGGTGGCAAATGTCGATGTCTATGGCGGCAGGGAGCGAAAGATACTTGTTGAATTCGACCAGGATAAACTGGACTCATACGGCGTATCCATAATGAGGGCTATAGACAAACTCGGCATCAACAACCTGAATCTTCTGGGGGGTAAAGTTGCCGGCGAGCGAGATAAATACACTTTGAGGACGATAGGCGAATTTGAGACAGTGGAGGAGATAAGAGATATCCCTCTCGAAACGACCAATCTCGGTTCGATCATAAGACTCAAGGATGTCGCGGAGGTAAACGATACGTTCATTGACGCAGAAAATTACGCCAGGCTCGGCATAGGCCTTGACAGGAGACCCAAGGACATAGTCTCGCTTTACATACATAAAGAATCCGAGGCCAATACAATAAAGGTCGTGGAGGGTATAAGAAATCAAATCGACGGCCCTATACGGGACGGGCTGAGTAAGATGGGTCTTATGATGTACGATGATATTGATATAGAGATAATAAGCGATCAGGCGGAATTTATCATAAAGGCGATAGATACAGTGAAGCAGTCGCTTATGTACGGAGCGATACTTGCGGCTATAGTGCTTCTCTTTTTCCTGAGAAATATCCGTTCGACACTTATAATCTTTACTTCCATCCCAACTTCCGTGGTAGCGACATTCGCTCTTATGTATATCAGGAATATGATAAATCCCGAGCAGCAGATAAGCATAAACGTCATGACGTTGAGCGGCCTGGCTCTGGGCATAGGTATGCTGGTGGATAATTCCATAGTCGTACTTGAGAATATATTCTCAAAGCAGGAGCAGAAGCTTGATCGCATAGAGGCTGCCGTATCAGGGACCAAGGAAGTCTTTCTCGCCATAGTAGCCTCTACGCTTACCACGATCGTCGTATTTTTGCCTATCATATTTGTTACCGAAGACATAAAGATGCTCTACGGCGCATTGGCCCTTACCGTTACATTTTCGCTGTTGACATCCCTTTTCGTGGCTCTTACTTTGATGCCGTGTCTTTCTTCGCGGTTTCTCGCCATGAAAAATAGCGGCATCGATCTGTCGAAATTAAAAATTATCTATCAAAAATGCCTGACGTTTGTGTTTCGCAGAAGATACAAATTTGTTATAGCGGCGTTCTTGGTGTTCGGCATATGCGTCCTTATATTTAGAGGCCTTGACAGGGAGCTGCTGGGGCAGACGGAACAGGGCAAATTTACGATATTCGCCAGGCTTGAAGCTGGGGCCAAGGTCGAGATCTCAAATCAGATGGTCAAGGAGATCGAAGATCTGCTGGCCAAACATCCTGCCGTAGCCAACTATTCGACGAGAGTCGAAGGATATTCCTCGAGGTTATATGTCAGCCTTGTCCCTTTTGCCGACAGGGTAAAGCTGGACAAAAAGATGCGTTCGACAGAAGATATCATCGAAGGGCTATGGCCGAGCTTGAAGGAGATAGAGAGGAGATATAGAGGCGGTTTTGTCTATATAGCGGAGATACAAGCGCCGGGTATGCCCGAGGTCAAGGTGGACGTGTATGGGCATAATTATGACAAATTGAATGAGTTGATATCCGAGATAGGCCAGTCGATGGTTTCGGTCCCGGGTATGGTGGATCTGAAGCGCTCGATAGAGCCTGGCCGTCCTGAATATAGGATCATACCCAACAAGGAGAAAGCGGCATTTTACGGTCTGACGACCAAGGAGATAGCGGATATCGTGCATGCCCAGATGAGAGGACTGAGGGCGACCCTCTTTCATACTGAATCGAAGGAAGTAGAGACAGTTGCCCGACTGGAAGAAGGTCAACGGGAGGATTTTGACGACATAAAAAATCTTTTGATAACGACCCCGCAGGGGGAGAGTGTGTATCTTAAGCAGGTAGCCGATTTTGTGCCGTCTATAGGGCCGAGCGAGATACACAGGAAGAATAAGAACAGATACATAGAATTGAGCGGGACGTCCACGATTCTCTCTCTTTCAAAGGCGCTCAAACAGATAAAGCAATCTCTTAAAGACCTGAAATTGCCGCGCGATTATTACTGGGAATTTGGGGGTGATTATGAAAAACAGGTCCGCAACCAAAGGCAGCTCATGTATTCGCTGGTATTGGCGCTGGCCCTCGTCTATATGATTCTGGCCAGTTTATTTGAATCTTACTATCAGCCGTTTATAATAATGATATCGATACCTCTGGCATTGATAGGGGCCATCCTCACACTTTGGCTTACGAAGACCTCGGTAGGCATAGGCGTGATAATAGGGGGCATAATGCTGGTCGGTATAGTAGTAAATAACGCCATAATTCTTGTGGATAGGGTTAACGGCTTAAGAGAAAAAAATTACAGGCTCCTGAGGGCCATTATACAGTCGGGGAAAGACAGATTGAGGCCGATATTGCTGACCACAGGGACGACTGTCCTGACTCTCGTTCCAATGGCCCTCGACAAGTCCGAGGCCTCAAATCTATGGTCTCCGCTTGCCATTACCGTAATAGGCGGACTTCTTCTTTCTACTATTTTAACCTTGATTTTAATACCCAGCATATATATAATCTTTGAAGATATCGTAGCTTTTTTTGAGCGTAACACATTACACAATAAATTTTATGAATTTTTAAAGGGGAAAAAATGAAGAAGCTCTTTGCGACCAAATACGGATATTTTACCGGGGACGGAAAGGAATACGTCATTACCAGACCGGATACGCCGAAGCCGTGGGTGAATGTAATCTCCAACGGGGATTACGGTATGGTAATATCGCAGACCGGCTCCGGCTACAGTTTCCGGGGCAATTCGAATCTTTGCAGGATAAATATGTGGATTCAGGATTTGATAACGGATGATCACGGAAAATTTATTTACATAAGGGACAACGATTCCGGCAAGGTATGGTCCGCCGGCTGGAAACCCACCTGCGCCAATTTTAATAAGTACGAAGTCAGAAACGGCATGGGTTATACCGTAATAAAAAGCCGGATATACGGCATTGAAAGCGAGATGCTGCAATTCGTCTCCATGGATGAGCCGGTCGAGATTTGGAAGCTGACCGTCAGAAACAGAGGGAATAAGACAAGGCGCCTGAGCCTCTTTACTTATTTTGAACTGTGTCTTGGCAACCCGTCGTTGGTGCACAGAGAGTACCATAAGACATTCATAGGCACGAAGTTCGACACGGATCTACAGGCGTTGTTTTCCGATAAACGCCGAGAGGTGAACCGAAAGATAGACGATAGGAGCCTTAACGAATGGCCGTGCAATATATTCCATTCTTCATCGGTAAGGCCCAAAGGTTACGAAGGGGATAAAGAGAAGTTTCTCGGCAATTACGGCTCTCTGAGGAATCCAAAGGCCGTGGCCGAAAATCGATTGACCCGTACCGTCGGGCGCTGGTTTGACCCTATAAACTCTCTCCATGTTGAGGTTACCGTACCACCCGATT
>JAFGFD010000084.1 GCA_016931215.1 Candidatus Omnitrophota bacterium | reverse complement strand
CATAACTACCTCGGAATTTATAAAAGAGTGCCCCTTTTTCGGCGTAGGCTTCTGGTCTGTTGCCGATATCCTGCCTCTGTATCTGCCTTCTATATCCGTCTTCGGATGGGGGCTGACTCCCGGCGTAATGCATATAGCAGCCATACCGCGGCATATCTATAGCGATATATTAGAGGCGGTTATAGAGTTGGGGTTCGTGGGACTGACAGCCGTATTAATACCTTTTTTTATCTTTATTAGAAAATTAGTCAAAAAAGTAGGAGATGCTCAAGGTGAATATAAATATATCATGGGCATGGCGATTTTATCCGCTTTTCTATTCTGGGGCCTGCATGAATGCATAGACTATGACATGGTCCTTCCCGCGATCTCCTCGCTGTACGTTATAATACTGGCTCTATCGGTTCTTGTCATGAACCTCGAGCCGCAAAAAAATCTGAAAATAGACATGCAGATAAAAAGAATCATCAAGCTGAACACCAAAACAGGTAAAAATATCTTTTACTTTGTTTCCGCGGTTATTTTTGCGTTCGCCGGCTTCACACTATCAAAACCGCTTATCATCAACCATCTCACCGGCGACAACGCGACTTCCTCTTCCTTTGAACGCGCTATTGCTTTGGATCCGGATAATGACCAAGTCCATTACGAGTATTACAATTTCATCTTTGACCAGTACAAAAAAGACTATATCGGCAAAGAAGAGGCCCTTGAAAAAGCGGAGAATGCCATCGAGAGGGCCATAGAATCGAATCCTTATAACACTAATTACATCATTGCAAGGGCGGAACTCGGATTAATTAAAAAGGACTATAGAGAGACCGCCGCGTTTTACGAAAAGGCTTCCCTTATGGAGCCCAATAATGCCGTTATTCAGATGGGTTACGCGATAGTATTATTCTGGCAGGGGCTGCATGAATCTTTCATACCGGAAAGGAGGGATAGACTGCTCAAAAAAGGCTTGATATTCTACTCAAAGGCCCGCGTTCTAAGCCAAAACCAACTCTCAGTCCAGTCGATAGTAAAAAATCAAAAAACCGCTGAGTTGTTAATCCAGGATTTAAAGGAAGAGGGCATCGATATACGCTGATCCGCTATGGGATATCCTTTTGCGACTCTTCTATTTTTTCCTTTAGCTCCAGGCCTTCTTCCTCTTTCTCCTCTTCCTGAGGCACATCAGACTCTTTCACTTCCTCTTTATCTTTTTTCTTCTCTTGCTCTTCCTCCCTTTTTTCCTCATCATCGTCTTTTTTTACCGGCGGAGCCGGTTCTTCCGGTGCAGCGCCTAAACGCACATAAATAGTATCTTCTATTCTGACCCGCTGCCCTGTGTACAGAGTAATCCCGTAATGGTAGTTAGGCCCCCCTATCTCGTTATAAGGCCCCACCGCCACTTCTCCGTTTATGCAATCAATAATTGTCGCGTATTTTCCGCTGAAGTAAATCTTGCTGTATCTCGGGAGCTCTCTTCTTTTTTTACCCGGGCCTCTATTCACAAAGGCGTGGCTTCCGAAAAAACCTTCCAGGTCCCAGGAATAGATCTTTTTTCTCTTCTTTTTCATCTCTATGTCTTTTTTTTGCACCTGAAAATAATTAGGGCCTCTATAAAGCTGCTCAAGTTTTCCTGAATCTATGTTTACAACATAGCCGCCGGATACTTCAAGATAGGCATCCGTGGCATTGCTCCCTTTATCATAGTCCACGATACCGTGGGAACCTTCTATGCCGATGATGGAATTCGGAGTCCGGATCTCAAATTTATCGAGCTTCCCTTCTATTTTTTCGACCCAAAATACCACCTTGCCGGCGATTACGTTTATTATCACTTCAGAGCGAGACATCTGAGGCTCTATAACGCTTGATTCCGATATTCTGACTATAGCATTTCTCTCTTCAAGCCTCTCTATGATGAGATCAGCGTAAGAACCTTCCCCGGCCCTGATATAATCGCCCGACCTGATTTCTATGCCGGCTTCTGCCGGCTTCCAGGCATCGGTACCCGCAGGCCTTACTTCCGCTTTGCCTTCAATTTCTATAATCTCCCCCCTTGTCCGCGCCTCTTCCTGCGCGTTCGGGGCAGGGGGATTATGGAAAAGCGCTATTCCAAATATTATAATTACTAAGCTTATCAGAAACTTCCGCATGTGCAGACCTCCCTAATAAAGTATATATGTCAGTAAAGTCAGAGTCAATAACAACGGATCGCAGGGAGAAAGTTAAAAATCCTTAACTTTATATAAATAAATGAGTTAGGCTAAAAAATTATGGCCTATTTTCTACGGTTTCTACGCGATTTCTACCCGAATTTTTTGCCTTATAAAGGCCCTCGTCTGCCCGTTGTATTATCGACTCCTCATTGTCTTTGGAGTTAAAATTCGCCACCCCCACGCTTATAGTGACCTTATATACATTCTTGCCGTCCGCAATCTCTTGGCTTTCCACCCTTTTCCTTAATTCCTCGGCAACGTTGAGCCCCCCCTTCAGGTCAGCCCCCCCTAAGAGAACGATCATCTCCTCCCCGCCGTATCTGGCTACAACGTCCGATGAGCGAACGGTATTTTTCAGCACGTCGGAGACCTTTCTCAGCACAAGGTCCCCTACCCTGTGCCCGTAGGTATCATTAAAATGCTTAAAATGATCGATGTCTGTCATGACAATGCAGAATTGTTTGCGGACTTCGCTTTTGGCCATCATGCATTCTGTCTTAAGAATGATCTTGAAATACCTGATGTTAAAGAGCTGGGTCAGGCCGTCCGTAACGGCCAGGCTAAAGAAGGATTTTCTTTCGGCGGAGATCCTGATAAAGTTATATGTGGTGACGGCGATATGTGATGAAAGAAGAGACAGTAAGGGTAGAGCGGGGTCCATCCAAAGTTGTCTTTTAAAAAGAAGTAGATCTCCTACTATAAAAAGAGCTGCCACAAACGCCGTAAATAAAGTCTCTCTCGTAACCCTCTCCCCGGAAATCAAAAGAGAGGGGATCAGCGCAAGAACAACTATCAAAGACCAGTACGTCCGGCCGCCTATATTCCTGATAAATCTCCGGTCGAGAATATTATTTACTGTTGTCGCTATGGCTCCTATCGCAGGGTATTCCGCTTCAATGGGTATGGCGGCTATATCATAAAGCCCTATGGCGGTAGCCCCGACCAGGCAGATACTATCCCTAAACGGTTCCGTATTGATGGATGGTTTTCGACCCTCAGACATATCCTGATATGCAGTAAGAACATCAAGGTAAGAATAATGCTTGAATGTGTATTTCCACCTGTCAAGCCAGTTTATCAGCATCTTTTGTCCATCTATCGTCGGCACCCTGATTTCGTTTTTTGAGTCAAAAAGGATTATATCACCGTCTTTTATCTCTATGAATTTTAGTCCGTCGTAATCCATGGCAAGCTTCAAAGCTATGTGAAAATAGACATCGTCCTCCGCATAAAAAATCACAGGCAGGCTTCTTAAGGTGCCGTCCGAATCGGGGTAGCTATTGAACGAACCGATGCCTTTGGCATATGCTGAAAATTTTTCTATCGGGAACAAGGCGTTCTCCACATCCGTAGTCCTTTCGGGAAAAGCGAAAGGCAGATATACGTTTCCTGCCTCCTCGATGGAGCCGCTGAATACATCGTCTTCCTCTCCGGAAGCCTCCTCGGAAAATAAGATATCGAAATATAGGGCTTTCGCGCCAAGTTGCCTCACCGCTCTTGTCAAAGCCGCATGCCATGTCCTTTTCCACGGCCATCTGCCGACTTTGAAAATACAGTCTTCATCCAGTTCTATGATAATGATTTTGTCCGAGGAAGGAAGCGGTCCTCTTAACTGAAAAAGGATGTCCAGACCCGCCAATCTCAAACGCTCCAGGCATCCTATTTGGGATAGGAACGCTATGGCAGCGGAAACAATAAAAGCTAACCCTATATTAAAAAAGAAAAACTTCTTTATTTTCAATTTATTCTATTGCCTCGACCTCAACACTGAAGGTAGTCCCTCTGATGCCCACTACAGAGGTGGGAGTCTTAACCTCAAATTCAGATTCCTTACTTCGCATCTCTTTTGCCTTGATCAATACCTTGCCTATAGCTAAATCGATAAGCGTCTTGTGCGTTTTCTTTTTCTCGTCTTTAACAAGCTCCACTATCATGAATTGGGAAAGCTCTTCTACCTCTAAAGTGATCTCCTCGCCACTCACACCGCTCACGTCGATAACGGCGGTCGAATTGCCCTTGGTCCTCAATATGTCATTTTCGTTTAGAATCATGCCTTTTTCAACCGGAATCCAATCTTTTTTTCCTTCTTGTTGCATATCGACCTTGCCCTCAAAACTCACTATTTTGCCAGAGCGCTTGTTCTCTTCGGCGAGTCCCAAAGAACAGCTGGCTATTAATGTTATTACTAGCAGCGGCTTTATTATGCTCATGACTATCTCCTTCTATAGCTTAATTTACATTATGAAAGTTTAAATGTCAAACCTAAATCCTTATCTCTCTTCCGGAGAAAAGAGCCAGAGTTAATTCCAGTCCCCCTGTTTCAAGCCATTTCTTAATATAATATTATCTTGTGGAGATGTGGGTTTTCATAATTTCTACGTTTCATCAAGAATATTTTTATCAAAAGAGCCCAGGCCCTATATGACCATATTGCGGAAAAAAACACTCTAATGCCCTCAAAGAACTTTCCTTCTCTAATGGCCGCTATGCCCCAATGGAGCCTAAGGTAATATACCATATCCCTAAGATCCGGGGCATACTTCCTGCTTTCTGCCTTAAGTAGAGCGCTCAATTTTTCTTTAATGCAAATGTTTCTTTGCAGTCTATAATCTATAGAATGCTTCTTATGTAAATTCCCACTCCATATAGTAACATAGACGACAGAGCGGTTAATAAAGATTATATCTCCGAATCTGGCCATTTCTATAAATACGACGACTTCCTCTAGTGGAAGTACTTTGTCAAAAGAAGTATTAAATCCGCCTGATTTAATAAAAGCCTCCCTACGAACAGCCGATGGTCCTAGTCGCAGCGGGACGGCCTCCATAAACATTGCATAATAGATCTCCTCCTTAGGAATATAGAAAGCTATCCCGGGACCTGCCGGCAGGTCTCTGCTTATTTCCTTTTCATTAGTATCCACCTGAATAGCCCGGCCAGAACAAATGACGGCCTGTGGATGTCTTGCGATAGCTTTTGCCATTTCTTCAATGCAATTCGGCGCCATATAATCATCGTCGTCGAGTAATTTAATCCAGTCGCCTTTGGCGGCTTCAACTGCGCCGTTCAGATTGGATGCGCGGCCTTGGGCACGCTGGTTGCGATGGTAGACTATGCTTTCTCCCAAACCGGCACAATACTCCCTTGTTCCATCCGTCGAATAATCGTCTGCGACAACAACTTCACAAGTTACGGTTTGTGAAAGCGCCGATTCGACCGCCCGTTTCAAAAGACGCAGGCGGTTATGAGTCGTGATCACTATGCTATAATCTACATGTCTATCCATCGGCTTTTAGACCGGTAAGTTTCTTTTTCAATTCATACGTCTTGCATATACAGACAAATTCATAATAAGCATGCAAACAAGCGAAATAATATCCTTCCCTGCCGTCCAGGAAGCCTTTTTGAAATACATATACGTATAAAAATTTCAAAAAGGGCCGCAGGGGAAGACGCCTGAACAGGATCTTACATATACGGCGCCATGCGACTTTTTTTGACCGGAGCTTAGATGCGGAATTCAGGTCTAAATAACGGTCTAACGCTATACGCGCCTCCCAGTTAGAATAGCGGTTATGCTTTTCGATGAATACGTCTACCGTGGGAAATGCGTAATGGAGTATCTCGCAGCCGAGGCAGCCCGCTTTTCCGTTTAGGACGATATGCTCATGAGCTTCATTGTCGCCGGATTCGGTAGGCATATTTGTCAATTTTTCATATCGGCCGAGTTTATGTCTAAAAAGCCGCAAATTCCAATTAGGATAGTAGGCGTGCTTCAGCCATTTCCCCATAAACAAGAAACGGCGGTTTATATAATAACCGTCGTAACCTCTTTTATTAACGGCGCAGATCTCACTGATCTCATCTTTCGCGTCTGGGGGCGATTCTTCGTCAGCGTCCAGGATAAACGCCCATTCGTGAGAAAACTGTAAATTTTCCAGCGCCCAATTCTTTTTCTTGGGCCAAGCGCCGTTATATTCGAACTGGACGACTTTCGCGCCGTAACTCTCCGCAATCGCCTGAGAGCCATCGGTACTGCCGGAGTCAACTACGAAAATCTCATCGGCCCAGGACACGGATTTCAAGCACCGCGGCAGATTCTTCGCTTCGTTTAAGATGGGGACAATCACCGATACCGGGATTTTCATTTTTAATACCTTTCTCTCAGCTTAATCGGTCTACAGGGATTTCCGGCACATACCGTCCATGCGGGCATATCCTTAGTTACGACGGAACGGGCTCCTATTACTGCCCCTTCGCCGATAGCCACCCCCGGAGACACAAAGGCCTCGGCAGCTATCCAACTGCTTGCCCCCACTTTGATAGGCCTGGCGTAGAGTGGAAACCGAGGATTTTCATAATCGTGAGAGCCTGTACAGAGATGCGCGCCTTGCGATATTACCACCTTATCTCCCAATGTTATCTTAGCCATTGAATAACACAAGGTGCCTCTTCCGACGCAGACATAATCACCAAGTTCCAGATTCCATGGGGCCCATATTTTAGCGCAGGGGTACACATGGCACCCCTTACCTATTTTTGCTCCGAAGATCAGCAATAGAAATGAACGCCAGGAATACATGGGTATCGGGGATGGCCTAAATAATACAAAATAAACTATATCCCAAAGTAACCTTGCAAGCCGATGTTTTAGAGAAAAACTCGCTTGAGTATGCGCGTCCACATTTTTTAGCATTTCAGACATATCCTATTCCTCCCTTACTATTACTATATGTTCGGCAAGGGCCTCCGCGATCACCTTATTCCCCTCTACGCCCGGGTGCATCTTATCCCGAAGCAGCCTGTCACCCTCGCTGGAGCTGAATTTCTCATCCAGATTTATAAAATCAATATCCGATATACTTATGATATCGAAAAGCTGTCTTTTCCCAGCTTCCACAAATGATACATCATAGGCCTCTTTCATGCGCGAACCGATAAAAACCACTATCAGCTTACTATCCATAGCACTTACATAATTTTTAATCCTCACGAGGCTCAGCAGATTGTATTTCAGCTGATTCTCCTGTCGGACGCTTTTTTCCTTAAAAAAATCATCTGCCTTCGGTGAACATAAAAATCCCGGTAAGTATTTAACAAAGATTTCCTGTAAAGCTAGGACTGGTTTTTCGTCGGGGTAATTCGGAGAATTTCCCACTAAATCCTTGCTGCATCTTTCCTGGAAGAGGTCGTCCTTACTTATCTGCAGCACCACTATATGGCTGTTATAGATGCCATGTTTTGACATGTAACTTTCCTCGTCTCCAATGGACCAGCTGGGGGCAGAGGCGTTCAATACTTCAAATCGCGAAGACCCCTTTGAATCGAGGATATTCTCCAATTGATACGGGTAAGTCTCTTCCTGGTCTATTGTGGTACCGCCGTAAGTTATGGAATCACCTATGCATAAAATCCTTACAGTGTCTGCCTGAGGTTCTTCTGCAATCGGTTCGCTGCGTAATCCCTGGGCATTATAAAATACACGGTTCCCGAAACGGCGTATATTCTGGCTTGGGATCAAACGGTATCCGTATTCGTCGGAACGTTCAAATATCGGCGGATTGCCGAGGCCAAACACAAGACGCACAATGAGCTCCGCTGAAATAAATCCCAAGATCAACAGTATAAAAATCCTGGAGGCGTATTTCACTTTTTTATTCATTACCCATCCGCTCCGTACGTCCTTAATACCTCGACCACGCTCCCCACCGATTTGTGAATTTCATATCTTTTCAAAAAGCATTGTCTGGCTTTTTCCTTCATGGCCTCATATTCATTTGGCGGCAACGCCAACCATCTCTCAAGTAACTCAGTTATACTCTTTACATCGTCATTGCCGATAAATGCGGCGCCGTCGGCCTTAATTTCACGGGAGATGTTTATTTTATCAGTAATCAGTACGGGGACACCGCATGCAAGCGCTTCGGCTATCGCCACACCGAAATTCTCTTGATGAGATGGCAGGATAAATATCTCTGAAGCATAAAAAGCGCCCCACTTCAGATCTCCTGTCAACATACCTGCCCATGTGATCTTATCGTAATTCCCCAGTTTTTTGCTCAGGCTCTGAAGCTGCCTCTGCCAGCCTATCTGGTCGGGGCCTGCCATTACCAGACGCAAGGAAGGGTCTTCTTTTGATATTCCGGCAAAAGATTTTATAAGCAAATCGCATCCTTTCTTCGGGTGGATGCGGCTTAAAAATAAAATTAACCTCTTACCGCGCAAGTTGGGGAACCTTTTGAGAAAGATCTCTTTTTTCGCATCTTTATCTCCGGGCGGCAAGGCCGTTCCGTAATAACAGATTACTTCCTCTCTGCATTTGTATATCCGGAATGATTGGTGCGCTAGAAGCCGTTCCTGCTCGCAACAATAAAATACAGCGCGGGCGTCACGTAAAACCTTATATTCCGCCCATGGCCAGTAAAGGCATTTTTTAATATGCTTCAACGTGTATTTACGTTTAAACCAGGGATCGAGCATGCCGTGTACGCATACAAAATAGGGTGTGTTGGACTTATTTAAAGCTCGCCATGTTCCATAGCTTGAATATTGCCAAATACCATGTACGATTACCGCATCATATTCCTCAAAGTGTCCTCGCATCCAAGGCGTAAACCGTGAGGAATAACCATAATGCAAAAAGGGCGGCCCCAGCAAAAACCTTTTGCCGTTCATATCCTTTATCCATGGCACATCCCGTGCATCAAGCGAAGCTATTGCCGATCGGTGCCCCATTTCCGAAAGCACAGATTCGATCTGCAAGGCCGCCTCAATGGGCCCGCCGCCAGCCGGATTGGTTGAATGTATAACTTGTAATAGTCTCATGTTTCGGCGTACGATTTACGGCGTACGGCTAATCTTTCGTAGAGATCGATATATTGACGAATCATCTTGTCAATTGAAAACCGCTTGACATTTAAAAAACCTGACTCGCGCATTTTTGCAATCTTCTCGCTGTCGCTTATATATTCCATGATAGTACGGGCAGCCGCTTCCGGTTTAGCCGGATCAACGTACACCGCCGCGTCTCCGCCTATTTCGGTCATCGGCGGCCGCTTAGTGGTGAAAACGGGACAGCCGCATGCCTGTGCTTCGATTATTGGCCATCCAAACCCTTCTTTAAGCGAGGGGTATAACAGGGCCCCTGCCGTTGAGTAAAGAACTCTTAGCTGTTCACTTTTAACTAAGCCGATCTCGAATATTCTTTTTTCAAGATTATGGCTTTTAACGAATCTCCGCGCCTCCTCCGTTATTAGGCTCCCTACTAATACCAAGTTGAGATGCAAACTCCGGTCAGATTGGATCATATATCTGAAAATTTCAAGCAAGCCAAGACGGTTTTTATACCAAAAATTTTTGCCTACGTGAAGAATGAACGGATCTTCAGAAGTAATCCCCAAGGACTTTAAACGGCCTTTGGCTTCAGTCGTTTCCATCGGCGAATAAGGGTAGTTAAATCCGTAATATACGACTGAAACATTTTCAGGACGCAGGCTTGTCATTTGCAGTAGGTCGCTCCTAGTAGCCTCAGATGCGCATGCAACATGCATGGACCGGTTAATCCCATTGAGTATTATTTCCTGGAGTCTGCGGCCTGTCCATTTTGTAGGATTTTCCTTAACCTCCCCCCGGGCAGAATGAATAGCAAACAAATCATGACAAGTCACTAAATGAGGAATATCATTAAGATATCCCGTATAAAATGCATTTGAATGGTCGCAGATATGTGCCATATCTACCGTTTTAATTACCTTATGAAGTCTGAGAGGGAAAATAATGAACTTGTCCAGATAACCCAGCCACTTTCCGATTCCCCTATAAGACGGTTTTAGCTTGCCAAAAAATGGCTCAGGTCGAATAAGCAGGACTTCACATCCTGACTTTTTCAACCCAGCCTCAAGACTGGATGCGAAAAGTTGCATACTCTCCTGAACGTCATAGCTATAATTGCCTATAAGCAATATTTTCATTTGCGGTCTAAGGCTTTTATAAATAACTCTTTATTTTCCTTTACCCAGGATATCAACTTTTTTATTCCGGAGGACATGTGTATTTTCGGCTTCCAGCCCAGGGTCTCTTCAGCCTTTGATACATCGCTTACGTATACCTTCTGGTCGCCGGGCCTCCACGATTCGTAACCTACTGGAATATCCTTATTTAATTCCTCCTTTAAAATAGTTATTAGCTCTAAAAGAGACATTGTATTCTCGCATCCTCCGCCAATATTAAAAATGGCGCCCTTTACTTTGTCTATATTATGATGAGCCAGGTGAAAGACGTCAGTCAAATCATCTATGTAAAGAATGTCTCTTACTTGCTTGCCGTCCCCGTAAATGATGATCTTTCTCCCCAGTATGGCGGAGATTATAAAATGAGCGACCCATCCCTGGTCTTCTACGCCAAATTGCCTGGGGCCGTATATGCAGGACTGCCTCATCACCACTGTCCGTAACCCATAAATCCGCGAATAATCGTGCACATATTGCTCTGCGCAGCCTTTTGAACAGCCATAGGGAGAATGAAAATCCAAAGGCCTGCCTTCGCTTATTCCTCCTTCCATGTCTTTCCACGCATACTTGCCATTTTTTTCCACGACCCCTAAATCCTCCATCTCCCCGTAGACTTTATTTGTAGAGGCGTAAATTATCACGGGATTTATGGACGCGGATCTTACTGCCTCAAGTAGATTAAAGGTTCCGAATGCATTAATTTCAAAATCCCTTCGGGGATTTTCCACAGAACCGGTCACCGCGACCTGCGCGGCCATATGAAATATTGCATCTACATCCTTATTCTTTTCGATCGTCTTCCTTAGGGATTTGTAATCGGCTATATCCTGCTTTATAAAATCTATCGGCCCTGACGACTTAAGCCATTTTAGATTTAACCGTGATCCTTTTCTTGAAAGGTCGTCGACGATCAATATTTTATCCCCTCTACGCATATAGGCGCTGGCAATATTTGAACCGATAAAACCGCATCCACCGGTGATCAACACCTTCATATTCCTAACCTCACTTTACTTTCTTACGCCGGCCCTAACTATGTTGCCCACACACTCGGTTCCTTACTGCCCAGTTTATTGGCGGCTATGCAAAAACCTGTGAACAACCACGCATAACCCATTTCTGTTCCATAGTTGGTTACGTTCCACACTAAAATTACACTGCCGATAAAAGCGAATAACAAAAGAGGCAGCGGATTGCTTGAGAGATGCGTCGCCTTAACCGAACATATCAAAAGCCATCCAACTAATATAATCCGGAACGTTATATAGATAAATCCGAATATTGGGCCTGACTCCATGATGATTCTCGACCATTCATCTTCTATACCTGCATATTCCCGTGAGCCTTTTGAGATTACCGCGCCGCCTGAGGTTTGAGAACCGATCCCTGCTCCTAAAAGAGGCGCTTTTGAAATAAAATCGGTGAAGAGAAAAAGCATACGCATCGCCCGCATAAAGACAGAACCCTCCAACCCTTCCGCTCCACGATGCCGCTCAAGTGTAACCTCAGTAATATAGCTAAAGAAATACACAAAACAAAACATTGCTAAAATCAATAGGCTGATCGGCAATATCATGGCTCTGAGACTTATGCTATGCCTTCGGATTATAAAACTTGAGAAAGATGCTGCCAGAATAGTAAGCGCGGCTAGCAGATAGGGCAATCTGGTCCCGCACAGGGCAAGGTTTATAATCGCGCCCGCGGAACCAAGCCATAATATTCTATTGCTGCATGGGCGCTCTTTTTTCGGTAAAATCCAGGCAGCAATTACAAAAGCTATCAAGCTTCCGATAAACAACTGCTGGCCGTGGAAAAAAGTAAATGTACCCGTGGGTCTGACTATAGTTCCACCGCGTTCTCCGGTAATGGTATAGATCACATCCGACTCGGCTGTCTGGTTAACAAAAGCTGCCGGCGCTGAAATATGCTGCAGATAGATGATAGGGGCGGTGAGGATAGCTATGAACAAAGTTTGTCTAATGAGCCGTTTTAAATCCGCTCCATTAAAATTCTCTCCGATAACAAAAGCTAACGGAAGGTAGAAGAAAAACATACGCCAGCCGTATATAAGAGCGGCGATTCCTACCGTGGTGGTTATGCTTTGTAAAAGCGTAAAGAGCAAAAATAATACGGCCAAAAAAATCCCGTACGAAAATATCGGTGTTTTTTTTGGAAACAGCCGATTTGTGAAAGCAAGCCAATAGACTAAAAGCACAAATGGGTCTCTTATGAAGAAAATATACCTGTGGTACTGCGGAAATGCCCATTTTCGCAAGGCTCCTTCAAAAATCAAAAGCCAGTATATAACAAAGATGAGATTAATAATAAGCCGACGTGCTTTCTCTTGGCTGATCCCTGCTAGCATACGCTCCTAATTCTCCTATATATCATGCCCTGGTATATGCTCTAATGCCTTGAGCATTCCATCTATGTCCTTATCATAATCCCATGCCTCAATAATCTTAAAAGAGTTATTGCCCATGGCCTGCCTCAGATTTGAGTCATTTATCAATTTATACAAGCGATTTGTCAATTCTTCAATGTTGCCTGTTTTGAAAATAAATCCATTCTCGCCTTGTTTAACCAAATCTCTGCCGCACCCTGTTAAATCTGAAATGATTATCGGAAGATGGAAACACATAGCTTCATTTACAGCCAAT
>JAFGFD010000083.1 GCA_016931215.1 Candidatus Omnitrophota bacterium | reverse complement strand
GGCGCTCACCCGGACGACATAGAATTCGGCTGCGGGGGCACGCTTATGAAACTGGCAAAGCGGGGGCACCGTATAAACATGCTTATATTGACAAAAGGCGGAATGGGCGGAAATCCCACGGTGCGTAAAGAGGAACAGGATAGGGCCGCTAAATTTATGGACGCCAAAAAGGTAATATGGGGAAATTTTAAGGATACCCATATACCGTCCGACAAGAAAGTGATCTCCGTCATAGAAAAGGCGATTAAAGAGACCGATTCCGAAGTTGTATTTATCAATTATTACGAAGATACTCATCAGGACCATAGGCTTATAGCTGATAACGCCATTGCATCGTCCAGGTATA
This sequence comes from Candidatus Omnitrophota bacterium, assembly GCA_016931215.1. GTDB lineage: Bacteria > Omnitrophota > Gorgyraeia > JAHIPI01 > JAHIPI01 > JAFGFD01. Next base: position 3,117 of record JAFGFD010000083.1, on the reverse strand, counting down.
TAAAAAATGTGTTTTTTTATGAAGTACCCACGACACAGAGGTTCGAACCCGATGTCTTTGTGGATCTTTCAGATATCCTGAATGATAAATTGGACCTGCTTAAAATACATGCGTCGCAGGTCTCAAAGACCGGTGTCGAGCAACTTTCTATTTTGGAAAGCGCCAAATCCTGCGCGAACTTTCGCGGCTTTCAAGCTCGCGTTAAATACGCGGAAGGATTCAAATCGTTACGATATTTGATGGAATTATGAATACAGGACTGGTATTGATTTTGGCTTTTATTCTATCTTTCGTGCTGACGCCTTTATTTTTCGGCATCGGCTGGCGTTTAAAGATATTGGATTACCCCAAAGCCGACAAAGTACACGCTCAGCCCACTCCGCTAACCGGAGGTATCGCGATATTCCTTGCCTTTTTTATCGTTATTCTGTTCGCCGTAGATGGTTTCGATGCAGTCCATAAAGCACTCTTTATATCAGGTGCCATTGTGTTCATATCGGGACTTGTGGATGACATCAAACCTATTACCGCAGTCAAACGGTTGATTGTCCAGTGCCTGGCGGCTATAATTTTGATATACGCGGGTGCTTCGTTTACTTTCTTGCCGAACAACATGTGGGGAACGGCGGGAGAAATGGCTCTTACATTTTTCTGGTTGGTAGGTATTACAAACGCATTTAACTACTTAGACGGACTTAATGGTTTGGCAAGCGGCGTGGCTATAATAAGCGCGCTGTTTTTCTTCATTTTCGCAAGTGCTACGTCTCAGGTAGTTCTGGCGTGCATGTTGATAGCTTTTCTTGGAGCGTGCGCCGGTTTTTTCCCGTATAATTTTTTTCAGGGTAAGATATTTCTCGGCAACTCCGGTAGCGGATGGATTGGTTTTACCTTGGCGGGGTTGGCTGTCATGGGGGATTGGGCACTGCGAAGTCCCGTGGATTTAATCATGCCCATTTTGATATTCGGCGTACCCATCTTTGACATGGTGAATACCACTACTGTCCGGATACTTGACAAGAAGACAAAGAATATGGTAGAATTACTTACATATAGAGGGAAAGACCATTTTCACCACCGCTTGACCCAAACGGGTCTAGGTGAAAAAGGAGCGGTGCTATTTATCTACGTCATATGTGTCATGTTGGGCCTGAATGGTCTTTTGCTTCAGCTGTCTCATGGAATCGTAAATATAGTCATAATTCTTTGCGTAAGTACAATGTTCTTTTTTCTCATATCATTCTTAATTAAGCAACCGCACACAAGCAAATAAAAGGAGGGGGGGTATAGTCATGAAGAAGTTAGCGGATGTCGCTATTATAGTAGGTGTTATAAGCCTGATTGCCGGCGTGGCTTCCAGATTAATAATGAAGCCGGTAGCGGGTATTTACGCAAGCGCTTTTTTGCAGTTTGCGGGAGTATGTCTTCTCCTTGGTATCGCGTTAGTTCTACGCGAGAAGTAAAATAATAAAATTATAGTGAAGTTTCTCAAAGGGGTATGTATTAGATTTACATACCCCTTTTCATTTCTATTGTTATGTTGACCGTGGCACTCCATTTTTTGTTGATTTGTTTTTTTAATCGTGGTACTCTATAGACATATTATAAGTTAATTTTAACAATATATTATTTATGGCATCTTTAAGGAGCAGTCAAAATATTGCCATGAAGTCCAGAGATAATAAAGTCTTTGTCACAGATAGACTCGATTCGAAACTTCATTCCGAATCAATCCCTTTCGGCGGTAAAATCGAACTCACCCATGGGTGCAATCTCAAATGCAAACATTGTTTCATTCCGCAAAAAAATAATATCCCCGAACTCAAGACAAGTGATTTTATACGCTTGATAGACGAAATCCACGCGGCCGGGACCTTCAGTCTTTGTTTTACGGGAGGAGAGCCCTTTTTAAGGGAAGATTTTCTCGATATCTACTCATACGCTCGCAGGAAGGGTTTTTTTATATCGATCTTTACCAATGCCACGCTTATCACCGGAGCCGTAGCAAAAGAACTTTGCGCATTACCGCCTCAGAATATAGAAGTCACGTTGAACGGCATCACGGAAGATATATATGAAGGCGTGACAGGAGTCAAGGGTAGTTTTAAAAAAGCAATGGAAGCAATATATATCATGAGAGACAAAAGGCTGCCCGTGACGGTAAAGGCAAACGGGATGAAGATAAATAGGAGCCAGATTTTGGAGATTAAAAAATTTTCCGAAAGAGTGCTGGGAAAAAGCCGGTTTCGATGCGACCTTGTTATTTATCCCGGTCTGAACGGTTCCAAAGAGCCTTTGAGCCTTAGACTTTCCGAGGAAGAGATAATGGACATACTGTATAAAAACGAAGATATGCGTTCATCGTTCGTGAATATTTTTTGCAATGCAGAACATAGTCCTTGGCTTGAGGGTGACTTTCTATTTTTATGCGGTCTGAACACTTTTCAGATAGACCCTTGGGGACGATTGAGGATATGCCCTTTCCTGAAAGATAGTTACGAAGATCTTGCGGAGACCGGTTTCCTTGAAGGTTTTCGAAGGCTCCGCGCGAACCTCAGATCGCTTAAATTCGAAACTGACTCAAGATGCCGAGGCTGCGAATTGGCGCGTAACTGTTTACAGTGTCCGGGCAGGGCGCTTGCCGAAGGCGGCTCCATGGAGAAACCCGTGGAATTTTTCTGTAGTTTGGCCCATAAGCACGCTGAAAAGGTCAAGGAGCTGACCCGAACATAGAGTTGTCCATAAATTGGCCGTTAAGGAAAGAGTATGCTTAAAATTACAGCGCCTTTCAGAGAGAAAAACGAAGTACTTCCGCTGATAGAAGCCGGCGCAGATGAGCTGTACTGCGGCTATCTTTCTGCCGAATGGACAGGTAGGTATACGGGGCTTGAGTTTGAACGCAAAGGCCGCGGTAGCAATTTTACGGATCTAAAGGAGCTCTCCGATGCCGTTGACCTCGCCCATCAAAGAGATATACCGGTATATTTGGCGCTGAACGGCCTCTATGTCCGCGAACAATACCCCCTTCTTCTTAAAATTTTGTCGGAACTCGATAAGATAGATTTTGACGCCTATATCGTTGCCGACCTCGGACTTCTATTGACATTGAGGGCAAGAAGG
>JAFGFD010000082.1 GCA_016931215.1 Candidatus Omnitrophota bacterium | reverse complement strand
GATACCGCCGTCCAGAGATTCGGCGGAAATAAAGAGATAATAATAAGGACTTTTGAGGATACCTCGGAAGAGATAATAGGTGATTTCAGAAAAAGTTTTGCCCAAAACCCATTTGAAGTCACCCGAGTAGAGAAGGTAGGACCCGCCATCGGCAAGGATCTGAGAGAAAAAGCTATATTGGCACTCGTTTACGCAATGGTCGGCATATGCATTTACATATCACTGCGGTTTCAGTTTAAATTCGCAGTGGTCGCTATCATAGCCCTTTTTCATGATGTCCTTGTAAGTCTAGCCGCACTGGCTATGACCGGCCGCGAGATATCCATTCCCGTAATCGCGGCGCTCTTGACGGTCGTAGGTTATTCCATCAATGACACAATAGTCATATTCGACAGGATCCGCGAAGACATGAAGATAATGCGAAAATCCGGCTTGAAAGATATTTTAAACCTGAGCATAAACCAGACCTTATCCAGGACCCTTTTGACATCACTTACTACGTTATTTGTGGTGGTATCACTCTTTGTTTTCGGCGGCGAGGTCATCAGAGATTTTTCTTTTGTCCTGCTGGTAGGAGTGGTGGTCGGCACATATTCCTCGATCTTTGTGGCGAGCGCTCTTCTGTCCGACTGGTCTCATAAGAAATAGATGATAAGATGCATAATCATGAGAATATTTATAGGTTGGGCGAAAAGAGCGTAATTTTGGTGATCTGCGTCAATTTAGTTCTTTTTATCGTCAAATTTTTGGCAGGGGTATACGGCAAAAGCCAGGCGTTGGTAGCAGACTCGTTTCATACGGCCAGCGACGTCATATCGAGCATAGCCGTTCTTATCGGCCTCAAGTACGCCAGTACCCCCGCCGATAACCACCATCCTTATGGCCATGGCAAAGCAGAATCCATTGCCGCTAAAATAGTCTCCCTTGTTTTAATAGCAATCGGGTTTAAAATCGCTTACAATTCGTCTAGCACACTTGTGCTTCGGGATTTCAACCGTCCTCACCAGATCACATTGTGGATAGTGTTGTTATCCATAGCGGTAAAGGAGTTTCAATTCCACTATGCCCTAAGGTGGGGCAGGAGAATAAAAAGCACCTCCATTGTTGCAGATGCCTGGCACCATCGCTCCGATGCACTTTCTTCAATCGCGGCTTTTATAGGCATACTGGGTGCGAGGTTGGGTTTTGAAATGCTCGACCCGATAGCCGGGATAGTGGTAGGATTATTCATAGTGAAGATAGGATTCGATATTTTTCATACAGCGTTTGACGAGCTCTTAGATAGCGCTTTGCCGGTGGACGTCACCGATAAGATAAAGGAGCTTACGCTCTCCACGGAAGGCGTGAAAAAAATGACGGTCTTAAAAGGGAGAAAGCACGGCTTAAATATACTTGTCGATATGACCATAGAGGTGGATAAAGACATGACGGTGAAAGATGCCCATACGATAACCGCGAAGGTGCGCAGATCCGTACTTAAGGATGTAGCGAACGCGGGCGACGTATTGATACATGTGGAGCCTTATGAAGAATAGCGTATAGCGGGTAGCGGATGGGAAATAGCTCATGGCTCATAGGTCATGGGACATAGGGGCGCAGGGCCACAAGAGCATAAGTAAAAAAGATAGGTTTACGATTAACGGTTTATGGTTTTAAAAGATCGGTTCACGGTTAACGGTTTATGGTTGACGGAAAGGAAAAATGCCGTTAACCGTACACTGTAAACTGAGATAAAACTATAGGCCATCGTCGATGGTCTATGGACTATAGACTAAAGATTAAAAAAGAGAGCAATATTTCTTTTGCATTGACTATGGTTTTTGTCTTTTGTCCATCGTCTACCGACCATAGACTATCGACTAAGTCAGAATTATAAAAGATAGCGTTTATGAAGAAGAGAATGTGGCATATACTCAAACCGGATGAGTCGTTGCAGAAGAGGCTCGTCGCTGAATGCGGAATAACTCCTATTACTGCGCAGCTTCTGATAAACCGCAATATTAGCGACCCCCGGGAGGCAGACCTTTTTCTTAATTCCAATCTTGACCGCCTGCACGATCCTTTTCTTTTCAAAGATATGGAAAAGTCGGTTAAACGAATCAAGAAAGCCATATCTCAAGGGGAAAAGATCATGATATACGGCGATTACGACGTTGACGGTATAAGCGGCGCGGCTCTCCTCGAAAGGGTGCTCAAGGACATAGGCGCTCACTCGGTTACATATATACCGAGCCGCATAGACGAAGGTTACGGATTAAATAAAGGGGCAGTGAAGTCTGCTCATAGAAACGGCGTTTCGTTGTTGATAACAGTCGATTGCGGAATTAGCGGAAAATCCGAAATCGAATATTTGAAGAAACTCGGAATACCGACAATAGTCACGGATCACCATAAAATCAACGCCAATTCCTTCCCCTTAGACGCCTATGGCGTAATCAATCCTCTCCAAGAGGATTGCCATTACCCGTTTAAACAATTGGCCGGCGTCGGGCTAGCCTACAAACTCGCGGAGGCCGTTACTAAAGATTTGAGTTATGACATGATTCAGCATCTCGACCTGGTATGTCTCGGGACCATCCAGGATATGGTACCACAATTGGGAGAGAATAGAATATTTACCAAGCACGGACTGGAGGCTGTGAATAATACGCGAAAAGAGGGCATAATAGCCCTGATAGAGGCATCCGGACTAAAGAATCGTACGATATCTACCAGGGAAGTAGGATACATGCTCGGCCCTAGGATAAATGCCGCCGGCCGGGTGAGCTCGGCAAAGATAGCTTTAAATCTACTCACGACAAATGATAAGTGCGAGGCAAGAGAATTGGCCGCAAGACTCGACAGAGAAAACAGAAATAGGCAAAGGATAGAGAATCTGATACTTAAGGAGGCAATAGACAGAGTAGAAAATGAAGTCAACTTCAAAGACGAGAAAGTGATAGTGCTGGAGGGTGACGATTGGCATCCGGGGGTAATAGGTATAGTCGCCTCCCGCGTCGCCGAAAGGTTCAATAGACCGGCTATTATGATTGCGTTTGACGAAGAAGAAGGGAGGGGGTCCGGCAGATCGATAAAGAATTTTCATCTATTTGAAGCCTTGAATGAGTGCAGTGATGTCCTATCGGACTTCGGCGGCCATGCCGCGGCATGCGGCCTCACCATCCCCAGGAAAAACCTTGATGAATTCAGATTACGTTTGAACAGCGTAGCGCAGCAGTTTCATATGGCGGAAGAGATTGCCCCCGGCATCGATATAGACATGGAGATACCTCTGAAGATGCTGGGAAATAGACTTATCGTGGAACTCGACGAACTCTCTCCTTTTGGCCCGGGCAATCCACGTCCGATACTGGCATCTCGCGATCTCAAGCTCAAATCCAGGCCCAGGGTTATGCGGCGGGACGGCATAAAGATGTGGGTGACGGACGGGAATGTGACTTGCGAAGCCATCGGTTTCGGAATGATAGACATGATTGAAGATATCATCGAAAGCGAATCCGTTGACATTGCTTATACACCCAGTTTTAATACATGGCAGGGGTTGAGCACGCTTCAACTCGAGCTCGTTGACATACAAGCTCACTGGATATAAAAAGGCACTCTGCCCGCACGAATCTAAGCTGCGGCGATAGAGTGCCTCTCAAGTAAGCTAGACGGCCTTTTTGATCTTTCCGGCCTTAAGACATTTTGTGCATAATCTAATTCTTACTTTTTTGCCATCTATGATCGCTTTTACAGTCTTTAAATTTGGAAGAAAACGCCTAGCGCTTATTCCGGTTATTCGCTGGCCGACTCCGCCTTTTTTCTTGGCCAGACCGCGTCTCATGATCTTTCTTCCGGCAGCCGGTTTTTTTCCGCATATTTCACATACTCGTGACATACTGCACTCCTCGGTTATGTTTAAAATTCGCCCATCGTTATCGTCTTTACGTAGCTTTGCGCAAGCTCAGTCGATGCATAAGGTTCCGGATTCCAAACAGGATTAAATAATACCATAGGCATTGTGCATATGCAAGAGAAAAATAGACCTATAGAGGATAGACTTAAATTAAATGTGCGATACTTAAAGGGGGTGGGGCCAAGGAAGGCAGAGCAGCTGTCCCGCCTGGGCATATCCACTGCGATCGATCTTCTGTATTGCCTGCCTCGCAGGTATGAAGATAGAAGAGAGATACGTTTGATAAGGAACGTAGAACCCGGCGGCGTCTTTACGATTAAGGGCACTATAAGAAGTCATGGGATATGGAAGACCAAAAAGGGCATGCTTGTGTATGAGATGGTGGTAAATGACGGAACCGGTAGTATCCACGGAGTGTGGTACAATCAGCCATATCTCAAGAGATATTTCACGAGGGGTGCGTTTATAATACTTTATGGCAAAGTAGAAAGTTTCAGGTATCTTCAAATGACGCATCCTGACTACGAAGTTCTGAAGAAGGAAGAGGAGGATTTGGAGAAGATAAATATGGGTAGGATTGTCCCGATATACCCGCTTACGCAGGACATCACCCAGAAATATCTAAGGTCTTTGATATATAGAGAAATAGAAGAGACGAGCGAGGCGGTTAAAGAGATTATACCCACTCATATTCGCGCAAGGCACAAATTGGCGGATATCGCATTTGCTTTGAAAAATATACACTTTCCCCACAAATTCGAAAATTTGAAGAGGGCCTACGACAGGATTGTATTTGAAGAATTTTTTGTCTTGGAGACCACCCTGGCCATTATTAAGGATAAAAGGAAGAGGGACCAGCGGGGCATCCGCCACGAGGCCAGAAGCGGCCTTTTCGAGTCTTTTAAAAAGATGCTTCCTTTTAGGTTGACCGAGGAGCAGATCACGGCGATAAAGGCCATAGAGAAGGATATGCAATCCGACCACGCAATGAATAGATTGCTTCAGGGCGAGGTCGGCAGCGGCAAGACCGTCGTCAGCATGTACGCCATGTTTTTGACTATCAAAAATGGATTCCAAGCAGCCATCATGGTCCCGACAGAGACGCTAGCGCAACAGCATTATCTGACTATCAGTGAGTTCTTTATGCCTCTTGGGATCAGTGTCAGGCTCATAGTAGGCAGCACATCTTCGGAGGCAAAGAATGATATAAAGGAACAATTGAGAACCGGGAAAGTAGATATTATTATCGGTACCCACAGCCTGATTCAGCAGGATGTCTCTTTCGACAACGTAGGGCTCGTCATAATTGATGAGCAGCATAAGTTCGGCGTATCGCAAAGGTCTCTTTTCAGAAAGAAGGGGAGGGGGCCGGATGTCTTGATCATGACCGCTACGCCGATACCCAGGACATTGGCTATAACGGTATACGGCGATCTCGACGTCTCCACGATTAAAGGTCTACCCGAAGGCAGAGTCCCGGTATCCACCTATTGGGTCGAGGATGACAGAAAGGATAAAGTATACCGATTCATCAGCGAAGAAGTGGCAAAAGGACACCAGGCTTACATTGTATGTCCGAGGATAGAAGAAGACGGGCGGGACGAAACGTCATCAGCCAAAGCGCTTTATGAACATCTTAAAAACAACATCTTTCCGGATCTTAAATTGGCATTGTTGCACGGCAGGCTTGCGGGAATCCAAAAGGATAAGATAACGAGCGATTTTAAAAAAAATAAAATCAATATATTGGTCTCTACGGTCGTTATCGAAGTCGGAATAGACCACCCCAACGCGACTTGTATGGTTATCGAGTCCGCAGACAGATTTGGCCTGGCCCAACTCCATCAATTGAGAGGCAGGGTAGGGCGAGGCGAGCATAAATCGTATTGCATACTCATTTCGGATCCAAAGAACGAGGCCGCAAGACGGAGATTGGAAGCCTTTGAACGCACCCAGGATGGTTTCGAACTCGCCGAGGAAGATCTCATTATTCGCGGACCGGGTGAGGTACTTGGCGTTAGACAGCACGGTCTTCCGGAGATACGTTTCGGCGACATGGCCGAGGATAAAGATCTGCTGGAATTGGCAAGGACCGAAGCCTTCCAGTTGGTCGCACAAGACAGAGGCTTACGGGATGAAAGAAACAGAAATCTGCGTGAGTTCATAATAGATAAGTACAAAGGAAGAATCAAGACTACGGATATGAGTTGAAGTAAATAGTATTGATAGGTATAACGATCTTTAATTTATTTTGATGTAATTTGTTCTATGTCGGTCAATATAGAAGTCAACATCGCCAATTGAAAATATGAGAATAATATCAGGAAGATATAGATCGAGATTGATCCAGATGCCGAAGAGACCGTTGATACGGCCCACAAAAGACCGCATAAGAGAGGCACTCTTTAATATACTAGGCACCTCTGTAATTCACGCCAGCGTCCTGGACGCCTTCGCCGGCAGCGGCGCTTTTGGCCTTGAGGCGCTTTCCAGGGGAGCGGATAAGGTAGTCTTTGTCGATAAAGAGGCGGCGTGCTGCGCGACAATAGGTAAAAATTTGGAGAAACTGGAAATAGAAAAGTCTTATTACCAGATCATGAAACTCGATACATTTGAAGCACTTAACCTTTTCCAAAGAAAGGGGATAAGGTTCTCAATGGTATTGCTCGACCCGCCATACTATAGAGGCATAGCAAAAAAATGCTTGATTCAACTCGATTGCCGTGATATACTATCTCAACCTTGTATCATTGCCGTAGAACATTACAAAAATGATGAGATGCCGGAAGAATT
>JAFGFD010000081.1 GCA_016931215.1 Candidatus Omnitrophota bacterium | reverse complement strand
ATTACGCCCATAGCGCTGGAGAAAGAGTCGCGCTTCGCCATACGCGAAGGCGGCCGAACGGTAGGCGCGGGTGTCGTAACCGAGGTGAAGGAATAAGGTTAATGAGAGATATTATCACATTAGCGTGCTCAGAATGCAAAAATAGAAATTATACGTCCTGGAGAAATAAGAAGAAGACAAAAGACAAGGTCGAACTGAGTAAGTTCTGTAAGTTCTGCAGAAAACATACTGTACACAAGGAACTTAAGTAGCTCTTTCTAATAATTGACTCGGTAGCAAAGATAAAGCGTTATATATGTATATATAGGAAGGCCAGTAGCTCTAATTGGCAGAGCAGCGGTCTCCAAAACCGCGTGGTGGGGGTTCGAATCCCTCCTGGCCTGCCAGATTTAAAAATCTGCGGGAGAGGGATTCGAAGAGAGAGACGCGCCGAGCGAGTAGCGAGGAAAAACGCGTTCGTCGAAGAATAACAGAAGCTAGTGACAGCGGATCGAATGGCCGACCCGAACACCCTGGCGAAGCCGGGTGAGGGCGCCGAATCCCTCCTGGCCTGCCAGATTTAAAAATCTGCGGGAGAGGGATTCGAAGCAAATATTAAACATAATTTGGTAAGATTATGGCAAATAAGATAACAAATTTCCTAAGGGAAGTTAAGATCGAATTGAGTAAAGTCACCTGGTCAACGAGGTCTGAACTCATTGCTTCTACAATAGTCGTAATAACATCCGTGATCATCCTCACCATGTTTATCGCATTATGTGACTTTGTATTAGTGAAAGTACTAAATTTCATACTAAAAAGTTAGCAGCGGGTTTTCTATGGCAAAAAGATGGTATGTCATACATACGCAAACAGGGTGCGAAGATAAAGTAAAGACCAGTATCGAGACCAGGTCCGAGACATCTAACTTGAAAGATCTAGTTTCGCAAGTAATGGTGCCTACGGAAAAGGTCTCTGAAGTAAAAGAAGGAAAAAAGAAGATATCTACGAGAAAATTCTTTCCGGGATATGTCCTGGTGGAAATGGAGCTTACTGATGAAACTTGGTACCTCATAAAAAATACTCCCGGAGTAAGCGGCTTTATCGGATCGGGCAGAAAACCCGTGCCTTTGCAGCAGGAAGAAGTAGACGCAATTTTAAAACAAACGGAACTTGCGAAGGAGAAACCGATCCCCAAGGTAGCCTTCGAAAAAGGGGAAGGGGTAAGAGTTCTGGAGGGCCCCTTTACGAACTTTAACGGAACCATAGAGGAAATAAATCCGGTGAAGGGTAAGCTAAAAGTGACTATTTCTATTTTCGGAAGGGCAACGCCGGTCGAATTGGAGTACTGGCAGGTAGAAAAATTATAGTATTGTAACAGAGGTCCAATAGATCAAGAAGGAAAAGCATAATGGCAAAAAAAGTAAAAGCAGTAATTAAGCTATATTGTCCGGCCGGACAGGCAAACCCCGCTCCTCCTGTGGGACCGGCTCTGGGGCAACACGGATTAAATATAATGGAATTCTGCAAGCAATTTAACGCAAAGACCCAAGGGCAGCAGGGGCTGATACTACCCGTAATCATCACTGCGTATGAGGATCGGTCGTTTACTTTTATAATAAAAAGTCCCCCCACGCCGATATTGCTCAAAAGGGCGTGCGGCATAGCAAAGGCTAGCGGTGTTCCGCATAGGGAAAAAGTCGGAAAAGTAACAAAAGATCAGGTAAGGGAAATAGCCAAGACGAAACTCAGGGATTTGAACACCGATGACATTGATCAGGCCATGAAAATCGTCGAAGGAACAGCCAGAAGCATGGGCATAGATATAGAAAATAATAAATAACACACATGACAAAGAGGTAAGCTTGTAACATGGCGCAGACAAAAAGAAAAAAAGAATTTCCGAAACTGGTTGACAAAAATAAGAGGTATACACTGTCAGAGGCAGTGGAAATACTGAAGAAGGCACCAAAAACGAAATTTGACCAAACTGTCGAGCTTTCCTTCAAGGTCAACTTAAATCCAAAAGAGACATCGGCAAGCATAAGAGGTACGGTAACCTTGCCGCATGGGACAGGCAAGACAAGAAGCGTGGCTGTCTTCTGCAAAGGAGAATATGAAAAACGGGCAAAAGACGCCGGAGCAGACTTTGTAGGGTCTGAAGAATTGATTAAAAAAGTGAGTGGGGGATGGTGTGACTTCGATGTAGCCATAGCCACGCCGGAAATGATGAAAGACCTGGGTCGCCTGGGCAAGGTACTCGGCCCAAGGGGGTTGATGCCAAATCCAAAAGCGGGAACGGTCACCGATGATGTGGAGAAGGCGATAGCCGATGTGAAAAAAGGAAAAATAGAATTCAGAATGGACAAGCAATCGAATATACATGCGCCGATCGGCAAATTGTCCTTCGAAACAAATGCGTTGTGCGAAAACGGCAAAGAGCTCATCGGTGCCATAGAACACTCAAGGCCGTCTGTCGTAAAGGGCGTGTTCATAAAAAGCATGTCAATATCTTCTACCATGGGTCCTGGTTTAAAACTGGATCTAATACGATGGAATAATAGGTAAGGTAAATATGGAAAAATTCGGTCAAGTAAGCAAAAAATATATGGTCGACAGCATCTCGGAAAGATTCAAAAACTACCCGGACTTCTTCATAACCACGTTTTCAAACGTCGGCGTAAACGACATGGAGCAGTTAAGAAAAGATCTTAGGAAAAAGTCTTCGCATTACATGGTTGTAAAGAACAGCATGTTGAGAATGGCTCTAAAATCTTCGGGTAAGGATGTTAGCATATTGGACTATCTGGATAAGCAAATGATGGGTTCATGCGGTATCGTCTTCAGCAAAAACGATCCTGCTATAGCGGCACGTTCGTTGGTAGAATTCAACAAGAACTTCGAAGGATTAAAAATCCAGGGGGCTGTTCTGAACGGAGAAAAGATAGGCTCCGATGCGATTAAGCTGCTAGCCACGCTACCGTCTAGAGAAACGCTATTGGCAATGGTAGCAAGCGGTATCAAATCGCCCATCACGGGATTCGTGGGGCTACTGGGCGGCATAATCAGAAATTTTGTCGGAGTAATTCATGCCATAAGTAATAAAAAGAATGAATCTTGATTAAAAGGAGGAAGCAATGACTGAAGAAAAAAAACAAGAAGAGCAAAGCAATGCAGAGGCCAGCAAAAAGGTTTCTGAGAAAAGCGATGCCGCTCAGGCAGGCGCCGACAAAGAGAAAGAGTCAAGCATTAAGTTGACAGGCAAGATGAAAGAGATCATTTCAACTGTTGAAGGAATGACGGTACTTGAACTTTCTAATCTTGTCAAGGCTCTCGAAGAAAAATTCGGCGTTACAGCCGCTCAGCCCGTCATGGCTGTAGGGGCGGTTGCCGGAGCGCAAGCAGCAGGCGCTGCACAGGTCGAGGAAAAAACATCCTTTACCGTGGTCCTGGCAAATGCGGGGTCAAACAAAATCAATGTCATAAAAGAGATCCGCAGCATAACAACGCTGGGACTGAAGGAAGCTAAGGACCTCGTTGAATCTGCTCCCAAGAATATCAAGGAAGGCGTTCCTAAAGAAGAGGCCGAGTCTATTAAGAAGAAGCTCGAGGCAGCAGGCGCTAAAATAGAGCTTAAGTAAACTCTATGCTGCAATCAAGAAGTTTTATTAATACGGTTGCCGCCCGAGTGACTCTGCGGCAATTTAAAACGGAGATTGCGACCGTAAAAGGTACAAAATATGAAAAGTACTAGCATTAAAAATTTCGGCAAGATAAAAGAGTTTTATAAGCTTCCCAATATGGTGGAGATACAGTTAGACTCCTATGCGGATTTTTTACAACTTGATAGATCAAGGACCAAAAGAAAAAGGACCGGCCTTGAGGCTGTATTTCAGGATGCTTTTCCGATCGAAAGCTTCGACGGCGCACATAGGCTGGAATATGCCGGCTATGTGCTGGGCAGGCCGAAGTATAGCATTGAAGAATGCAGAAAACGCGGCATTACGTATGGGGCTCCACTTAAGGTCAAAATCAGGCTTCGCTCCAAAAAAGAGACCCGCGAACAAGAAGTATATATGGGCGATATGCCACTGATGACAGAAACCGGGACATTCATAGTCAACGGAGACGAGAGGGTCGTAGTCAGCCAATTACATCGGTCGCCGGGAATATCATTCGAGGAATTCATTCACCCGAACGGGAAAAAATTGCACATAGCCAGGATAATACCTTATAGAGGCGCATGGGTGGAGATAGAGACCGACATAGCGGACGCCCTTCATATCACCCTTGACAGACGCCGTAAGATCATGGCCACTACATTCTTGAGAGTCCTTGGACTGTCCACCGATGAAGATATTCTAAGGAAGTTCTGTGGCATTGAAAAAATCGAGGCGGTCAAAAAAAGCCAGCTTGAGAAAGTGGCCGGCAGCATACTCGCAGCAGACATAAGCATAGAGAGCGGCTTGGCGTTTGCAAGGCGAACGGAAAAAATCACGGCAGATCTAGTCAATAGAATCTGGAATGCCGGCATAAGAAAGATAAAAGTTCTTACAAATCCCATACCCGAAATCATCAACACCCTCGCCAAGGATCACGCAAAGACCAAAGAAGACGCGTTGCTCGATATCTACAGAAGGCTGAGACCCGGAGATCCAGCTACGTTGGAAAACGCCGAAATACTAATGAACAGAATGTTCCTTGATTCAAAGAGATATGATCTAGGCCGAGTCGGGCGTTTTATTCTGAACAGAAAACTCGATATGAAAGAACCCATAGACAACACGGTCTTAAACATTGAAACTGTGGTAAGGGCCATGCTAAAACTTATTCGTCTCAAGAACGGCGAAGGATCGATCGACGATATTGACCATTTGGGAAACAGAAGAGTTAGGTCTATCGGGGAGCTTCTTCAGAACCAGCTGAGAATCGGACTAGCTCGCATGGAACGCGCAGCGCGTGAAAGAATGAATATCTACGACCTTGAAAATATAATGCCTCACAATCTCATAAACGCCAAACTCATATCCAACGTCGTAAGAGATTTCTTTGGGAGAAGCCAGTTGTCGCAATTCATGGATCAAACCAACCCATTGGCTGAGCTCACGCACAAGAGACGTTTAAGCGCCGTCGGCCCAGGAGGTCTAAATAGAGAAAGGGCGGGGTTTGAAGTCCGCGACGTCCACTATTCGCATTACGGTCGCATGTGCCCAATAGAGACCCCTGAAGGACCAAACATAGGGCTGATCGCCTCATTATCCTCGTTCGCCAAGATAAATGAACACGGCTTTCTTGTTACGCCTTACAGAAAGGTGGAAGACGGACGCGTAACCGACAAGACCGAATACCTCTCGGCGGATGTCGAGGATAACTACATCATCGCACAGGCAAACGCGAGATTAGGTAAGGACGGCTGGTTTATAGACAGCAAGATATTCTGCCGGTACAAAAACGACTTTGTCAGAAGCGAGCCAAAAAATGTCCAGTATATGGACGTCTCTCCGAAACAGCTTGTCAGCGTTGCAGCAAGTTTAATACCGTTCCTTGAACACGACGACGCAAACAGGGCTCTCATGGGATCCAATATGCAGCGACAAGCAGTTCCGTTATTGTATACCGAGCTCCCTCTCGTTCAAACTGGAATAGAAGCAAGGGCGGCAAAGGATTCTGGCGCTGTAGTCGTAGCGAGTAACTCCGGTAGGGTAACTCATGTGGACGGCTCTCAAATTGCAATAGGCGGCAAAATTTACAAACTCAGAAAATTTGAGAAGTCAAACGCATCGACATGTATAAACCAAAGGCCCTTAGTAAAAACAGGCCAGAGCGTAAAAGATGGTGACGTAATCGCAGACGGTACATCTACGGCAAGCGGCGAACTTGCCCTCGGCAGAAACGTCCTGGTAGCTTTCATGCCATGGCGCGGCTACAATTTTGAAGATGCGATTTTGATAAGCGAAAAATTGATTAAAGAAGATATTTATACATCGATACACGTGGAGGAATTC
This sequence comes from Candidatus Omnitrophota bacterium, assembly GCA_016931215.1. GTDB lineage: Bacteria > Omnitrophota > Gorgyraeia > JAHIPI01 > JAHIPI01 > JAFGFD01. The sequence continues at coordinate 8,636 of JAFGFD010000081.1, read as the reverse complement.
GAGATAGAAGCCCGCGATACCAGATTGGGAAAAGAAGAGATAACCAGGGATATACCCAATGTCGGAGAAGAGATGCTTAACAATCTGGATAAAGACGGCGTTATAAGACTCGGCGCAGAGGTCGGTCCGGGAGATATACTTGTCGGAAAGGTGACTCCTAAAAGCGAGACGGAACTATCTCCCGAGGAAAAACTTCTCAGGGCGATATTCGGCGAAAAGGCCGGAGACGTACGGGATGCCTCTCTGACGACACCGCCCGGCATAGAAGGCATCGTAGTGGATGTAAAAGTCTTTTCCAGAAAAGAGGCCAGGACGAAGACCAAAGAAGAAAAGACAAAAGAACAAAAGAAAATTCAGGAAGTATCCGAATTCTATGAGTCACAGATCGAAAGCTTGAAAAACGAAAGGGTTCAAAAACTGGCCAAATTGCTTCACGGCGTAAAATTGTCGGCCAGTCTCTTGGACGAAGAGACCGGTGATGTCATCGTCGCGAGAAATAAATCAATTAAAAAAAGCAATGTCAAAAAACTCGAACGTTGTGACATGTCCACATTAAGGATAGAAGACGATGAAAAGCTGGAAGACGACATAAAGAAAATTATCTCACTACTCGACGAGCAGATAGAAGAGCTTGCCTTTGAAATGGAGAGAGAAATCGACAGGATAAAGCGCGGCGACGAGTTACCGCCGGGCGTCCTTAAAAAGGTATCTGTCTTTGTTGCCAGCAAAAGAAAAATAGCCGTCGGGGACAAGATGGCCGGAAGGCACGGAAATAAAGGGGTTATAGCGAAGATACTTCCTGAAGAGGACATGCCGTTTCTGCCTGACGGCACGCCGGTAGAAATCGTACTGAATCCCCTCGGCGTTCCTTCCAGAATGAACGTGGGGCAGATATTGGAGACTCACCTAGGATGGGCGGCCCAAATTCTGGGGTATAGGGCAATCAGCCCCATATTTGACGGCGCGACCGAAAATGAAATAAAAATTGAACTGCAAAAGGCTGGGCTACCTGAAGACGGTTGCATGAAACTTGTCGACGGTATGACCGGTCGTCCGTTTGACCAAAAGGTAACGGTCGGATATATCTACATGATGAAGCTGGCCCATCTCGTAGATGATAAAATTCACGCACGTTCCATAGGCCCTTATTCGCTCGTCACTCAACAACCGCTGGGCGGCAAGGCTCAATTCGGCGGTCAGAGATTCGGCGAAATGGAGGTATGGGCACTCGAGGCCTATGGCGCAGCATTCACCCTGCAGGAACTGCTGACCGTGAAAAGCGACGACGTCCTCGGTCGAACAAGAATCTACGAAGCAATCGTAAAGGGCGAAAACACATTTCAACCCGGGACCCCCGAATCTTTCAATGTATTGGTCAAAGAGCTTCAAAGTCTTGGTCTGGACATAGTCATGGAAAAGAACTCGCTGGCAGCAAGCGAAAAGGCATCGGCGAACGAAAGCCTTTCCAGTTTCGAGAATCCGTTCGATGCCGTGACGATTAAAATAGCCTCAAGCGATACGATAAAATCGTGGTCGCACGGAGAAGTGAGAAAGCCCGAGACAATAAATTACAGAACGTTTAAGCCCGAAAAAGACGGGTTGTTCTGCGAAAAGATATTCGGTCCGACAAGAGACTGGGAGTGTTCTTGCGGCAAGTACAAAAGAATAAAGCATAAAGGTATAGTCTGCGACAGGTGCGGAGTCGAGGTTACGCGTTCCAACGTAAGACGGCAGAGAATGGGGCACATTGAATTGGCTGCTCCTGTATCGCACGTATGGTTCTTTAAGGCGTCTCCTTCGAGGATGAGCGCGCTTCTCGAACTCTCGCTGCGCGATCTGGAGAGGGTACTTTATTACGAAGAATTCATCGTTATCGACCCCGGCGATACACCTCTTAAAAAGAAGGAGCTTTTGACGGAAGAGCGCTATCGCGAATACAGAGAAAAATTCGGCGCGAGTTTCAAAGCGGGCATGGGGGCCGAGGCGATCAGAACCCTTATGAAGGAACTGAACATCGAAGATATGACGAAAAGAATAAAAAAGGCGATGAAGGAAACCAAGACCGAGCAAACAAAGAAAAAGCTGAGTAAGCAACTTCGGGTTATAGAATCATTCAACAGGTCCGAAAACAAGCCTGAATGGATGATAATGGACATCGTACCCGTAATCCCGCCTGATTTAAGACCGCTGGTCCCATTGGACGGAGGCCGTTTTGCAACAAGCGATCTCAACGATTTATATCGACGTGTCATAAACAGAAATAACAGACTAAAGAAATTGATCGAATTGAAGGCACCTGAAGTCATCGTGCGCAACGAAAAAAGGATGTTGCAGGAAGCTGTCGACGCGTTATTTGACAACGGCAGGCACGGAAGGGCGGTCCTGGGCCCGGGCAATAGGCCTCTCAAGTCCTTAAGCGACATGCTTAAAGGCAAGCAGGGGAGATTCAGGCAAAACCTGCTCGGCAAAAGGGTTGACTATTCAGGAAGAAGCGTTATAGTAATAGGGCCCGAACTAAAACTCCATGAGTGCGGGCTACCAAAAAAGATGGCGCTAGAATTATTTGAGCCTTTCATAATAAAGAAGCTGAAGGAAAAAGGGTTCGTCCATACAATAAAAAGCGCAAAGAGAATGGTAGAACGGGCTAAGCTGGAGGTATGGGATATACTCGATGAAGTAATCAAAGAACATCCCGTCCTTCTGAACAGGGCTCCTACGCTTCACAGGCTGGGCATACAGGCATTCCAACCGAGGCTTATAGAAGGCAAAGCAATACGCATACATCCATTGGTATGCGCTGCTTTCAACGCCGATTTTGACGGAGACCAGATGGCAGTTCACGTACCGCTATCAACAGAAGCGCAGATGGAAGCCAGATTAATCATGATGGCCGTCAATAACATCTTCTCGCCCAGCGACGGAAGACCGATTGCAGTTCCGAGTCAAGACATTGTGTTGGGTTGCTGCTATCTGACCAAGGAGAAGGATAACCTAAAAGGGGCTGGAAAGACATTCGCTACAAGTGAGGAGGTTATCATAGCGTATAACGACAACGAAATAGGCTTACACGCCAAGATAAAGTTGCAACGGGGATCGGAGATCATACCAACTACGCCCGGCAGAGTCATCTTCAATGAACATCTTCCCGAGAAAACACCGTATGTCAATGAGGTAATGAGTAAAAGCAAGCTCAGCAAGATCATTACAACCTGCTACAAAGAACACGGGCATCACATGACTATAAAGTTACTAGACGATCTGAAAACCATCGGTTTCGAGTTCGCGACTATTGCGGGGCTTTCTATAGCTATCGATTATCTAAAGATCCCGCAAAACAAGAAGGTCATCATCGAAAAGGCCCAAAAAGAAGTCGATGGCGTGGAAAATCAGTATAGAAAGGGTCTGATAACGAACGGGGAAAGATATAATAAAGTTATAGACATATGGACCCATGCCACCGAGCAGGTCTCGGATCTCATATTCAAAGAGCTGGAGTCCTTTAATCCCATATTCATGATGGCGGATTCAGGCGCCAGAGGATCAAAACAGCAAATAAGGCAGCTGGCCGGCATGAGGGGGCTGATGGCAAAGCCGTCAGGGGAAATAATAGAGAACCCCATCACGGCAAACTTCAGGGAAGGACTCACGGTTCTTGAATATTTTATCTCGACGCACGGCGCAAGAAAGGGTCTGGCGGACACGGCTTTAAAAACGGCCGATTCGGGCTATTTGACCAGAAGGCTCGTTGACGTCGCCCAGGACGTAATCGTCACCGAAGAAGATTGCGGCACTATAAACGGTATTACCACAAGCGCAATAATAGAAGGTGATGAGGTTGTGGTGAGTCTGAAAGAAAGGATTGTCGGAAGAGTCGCTCTTGACAATATCGTTGATATAATCAGCGATACCGTCATCGTTAAAGCGGGCGAAGAGATAACAGAAGAAAAAGCGGAAAAGATCGAAGAGTCCGGAATAGAGAAGATCCGAATAAGGAGCGTATTAACGTGCGATAGCAAAAGAGGCGTATGCATCAAGTGCTACGGAAGGAACCTCGCTACAAGAAGGATGGTCGAGTTGGGCGAGGCCGTGGGTATAATCGCGGCTCAATCAATAGGAGAACCCGGTACTCAGTTGACGATGAGAACGTTTCATATAGGCGGGACTGCTTCGAGGGTGGTAGAGCAATCCTATATAGAATCAAAGAATGATGGTATAGTCAAATACCATGGTCTCAAAGCCGTCAAGGCCGAGGATGAGCATAAATTCATAATCTTAAACCGCAACGGCCAAATAAGTATAAATGACTCAGACGGTAGGGAGCTCGAAAGACACGCCGTTCCTCAAGGCGCCAACATAATGATTGAGGACGGTGATCCGGTAAAGCAAGGGGCCATATTCGTGCGATGGGATCCATACACAACTCCGATATTGACCGAAAAGAGGGGGACCGTAAAATACGAAGATATAAAAGAAGACGTAACGGTTCGCGAAGAAGTCGACGAAGCTACAAAGATCGTAAGCAAGGTGGTCATTGAGCATAAGGTCGATTACCACCCTCAGCTACTCGTATTGGACGATAATAAGGACGTGGTAGCGATATATCCCATACCGAGCGGCGCTCACATAGTAGTCAAGGACGGCGAAAAGGTAAAGGCCGGGCAGTTGCTCGCAAAGACTCCGAGAGTAGTCATTAAGACCAAAGATATTACGGGAGGACTTCCCAGAGTTGCCGAATTATTCGAGGCCCGCAAGCCAAAAGACCCCGCCATCATCACGGAAATAGATGGCACAGTTGAATTCGGAGAGTCCAAAAAAGGCATGAGGCGCGTCGTAATAAAAAATAAGAGCGGTATGACGAAAGAATATCTGATACCGCCCGGCAAACATCTGAATGTTTACAAGGGTGACAAGGTAATAGCGGGTCAGCAGCTCATCGACGGACCAATTGTGCCTCAGGATATACTGCGCGTCAGCGGCATACATAAACTACAGGAATATCTTGTAAATGAGGTGCAAGAGGTTTATCGATTGCAGGGTGTGAAGATAAACGATAAACATATCGAGACTATCGTCCGACAGATGCTTAAAAAAGTGAAGATTGAAGACGCCGGAGATACGCAGTTCCTTGTAGGACAGCAGATAGATAAATTTATCTTTGAGGAAGAAAATGAAAGGGTCATGAAAAAGAAAGAGGACCCCGCCAAGGCATCGCCGCTTCTTTTGGGAATAACAAAGGCCAGCTTAACTACCGAAAGTTTTATATCCGCGGCGAGTTTTCAGGAAACGACCAGGGTGTTGACCGACGCGGCGGCTAGCGGCAAGCGAGATGAGTTGTTCGGTCTAAAAGAGAACGTGATAATGGGCCACCTCATACCCGCGGGCACCGGTTTTCGTTCCCACAGGGACATAGAGCTAATAAAGAACGCGGACGTCGATTCGAAAAAAGTGGAAGCAAAACAAGAGGCGTAGGAGATGGCTACGTCAGACAAAGTTACAACAACAAATTCAAAGAAAGGCGCTAAAAAACGGAAATCTTGATATGCCAACAATAAACCAGCTGATTAGACTAGGTCGTGAATCTTTTAAAAAGAAAACTAAATCGCCTGCTTTGCAGAGTTGCCCGCAAAGAAGGGGTGTATGCCTACAGGTCAAGACCCAGACTCCCAAAAAGCCAAACTCCGCCTTAAGAAAAGTGGCGAGAGTCAGATTGACAAACGGAATGGAAGTAACGGCTTACATTCCCGGAGAAGGCCACAATTTACAGGAGCACTCGATAGTCACAATACGCGGAGGAAGGGTAAAGGATCTGCCGGGAGTCCGTTATCACATAGTGAGAGGCACCCTTGATACAATGGGCGTGGCAAATCGCAAGAGATCGAGATCTAAATACGGGGCAAAGCGACCTAAATAACAAATATTTTAAACTACGGATACATAAAAATACGGAGCTAAAACGAAATGAGAAGACGTAGAGCGCCAAAAAGAGAAACATTACCTGATCAAAAATACAACTCAAAACTTGTAACGAAGTTTATAAACTGCCTTATGCTTAAAGGCAAAAAATCGAAATCGGAAGGCATAATCTATAAATGCTTCGATACATTATCCAAGCGCACCGGCAAAAAACCTTTGGAGGTCTTTGAAAAGGCGATAGAAAACGTGAGACCCCTTCTTGAAGTCAAGCCGCGAAGGGTAGGCGGCGCAACGTACCAGGTTCCCATAGAGGTGCCGCAGGATAGGAGCTTGGCCCTCGCTTTCAGGTGGATAAGAGATCTCGCTAGGGCGAGAAAAGGCAAGCCGATGCAGGAGAAGCTCGCGGACGAGTTGCTTGACGCCTTCAATAATACAGGCGCGGCTATAAAGAAGAAGGAAGACACCCATAAGATGGCAGAGGCAAACAAGGCGTTTAGCCATTATAGATGGTAACGGCGTCAGGTTTCCCAGGATAATAATCGGAGCTTATTGTGATAGCGGAAGTTGCTGAAAACAAAAAGGAAAGATTTTTATATCATAACATGCAAAGTACGGATCTGAAGAACACCCGAAATATAGGAATAATCGCTCATATTGACGCGGGGAAGACCACCGTGACGGAGAGAATGCTTTATCACACAGGCAAACTCTACAAGCTTGGAAACGTCGATGAAGGCACTACCGCCATGGACTGGATGGAGATAGAGCAGGAAAGGGGTATCACCATTACAAGCGCGGCTACAACTTGCTTTTGGAACGGCAAGAGAATAAATATAATCGACACCCCCGGCCACGTAGATTTTACGGTAGAGGTAGAAAGGTCTCTAAAGGTGCTGGATGGGGTCGTGGTAGTGCTCTGCGCAGTAGGAGGAGTGCAGCCTCAATCTGAAACCGTATGGAGGCAGGCTGACAGATACGGCGTTCCGCGGATCGCTTTCATAAACAAGATGGATCGAATAGGCTCCGATTTCTTTCAGGCAGTAAGAGATATGCACGAAAAGCTGGCGGCCAACGCCCATCCTATACAGATACCAATAGGATCCGAAGCCTCTTATAAAGGCTTTGTCGACCTCATCAGCATGAAGGCTTATGTATTCGAAGGTAGCGAAGAGAAGGTCACGTTTAAGGCCGGCAATATCCCTGACGAGATTAAGGAGCTGGCAAGCGAATACAGGCATAATCTCATCGAAAAACTGGCCGAGATCGACGATCATGTCATGGACAGGTACATAAACGACGGCGGGATCTATCCAGAAGAGATGATCGAGATAATAAGAAGGAATACTATAGCCAATAAATTCATACCCGTGCTGTGCGGATCGGCTTTGAGCAACATGGGTGTGCAGTTTCTTCTCGACGCGACGTGCAATTATCTGCCGTCGCCGCTCGATGTCCCGCCGGCGAAGGGCATCAACCCGGAGACGAAGGCAGAGGAGTCGCGGGAAGCGCGCGACGACGAGAGGTTAAGCTGTTTTGCATTCAAGGTAATGTCGGACCCCTATGTTGGCAAGCTCATATTCTTGCGCGTATATTCGGGTACTCTGGAATCGGGCAGCTATATATATAATGCGAGCAAGCAAAAGGATGAAAGGGTAGGAAAACTGGTGCGTCTGCACGCAAACAAACAGGAGATATGCGATCGGGTAACGGCCGGGGATATAGCCGCATGCGTCGGACTCAAATCGACTAAGACAGGGGATTCCCTGTGCGATAAAGAGCATCCGATAGTGTTCGAGAATATACATTTCCCCGATCCCGTAATATCTATGGCCATAGAACCAAAGACAAAAGCCGATCAGGATAAACTTGCAAAAGGATTGCATAAGCTTGTTGAGGAAGACCCTTCCTTCAAAATAAGTTACAACAAGGACACGGGAGAGAATATCATCTCGGGGATGGGAGAGTTACATCTGGAGGTCATGGTAGACAGGCTCTTGAGAGAATTCAAAGTAGGCGCAAACGTCGGAAAGCCGCAGGTCGCGTATAAAGAGACTATAACGAAAAGCATACGATGTGAGGGAAAATTCATACAGCAAACCGGGGGAAGAGGGCAATACGGCCACGTCGTAATCGAGATGGCGCCTGCATTATCGGGAGAAGGCATTAAATTCGAGAGTAAAATCATCGGAGGGGCTATTCCCAGAGAATACGTGCCCTCCGTACAAAAAGGCATCACGGAGGCATCGAGAAGCGGCGCATTGTTAAATTACCCCGTTACGGACGTAGAGGTGAAGCTCGTAGACGGGTCATTTCATGAAGTCGATTCATCTGACCTGGCCTTTAAGATGGCCGCAAGTATCGCATTCAATGACGGTCTAAAAAAAGGCTCTTCCGTTCTGCTTGAGCCAATCATGGCCCTTGAAGTCGTGACTCCAGAAGAGTATCTCGGTGACGTAATAGGGGACCTAAATTCAAGAAGAGCAAAAATAGAGTCTATAAACCAAAGGGGGAACACAAAAATCATCAAAGGCGTTGTTCCGCTGAGCGAGGTGTGCGGCTATGCTACATCCATAAGAAGCTTGACACAAGGACGCGCCACCTATACAATGGAGCCTTCTTGTTATCAAGAAGTGCCTAAAAATATAATGGAAAAGATAGTGGAAGGAGTTAAATAAAAGTCAATATTTAAGTAGGCGTAATTAGATCATTCTTTAGGTAATTTT
>JAFGFD010000080.1 GCA_016931215.1 Candidatus Omnitrophota bacterium | reverse complement strand
ACGTTAGTCACCTTGTTTATGTTGTTATCGTTTGCCTACTACATAAAAAATGTCGAAAAGAACGACGCCTCCTCTTACATTGCAATGCTGGCGTGTTTTACCCTGGCCCTTTTGTCGCGAGAGAATGCCCTCATCCTGCCGTTACTTTTACTCCTCTATCACATCGCTTTTAAGATAGAGATAAAAAGAATAGCTTTTATCCCTATAGCCGCAATGGCATTGATATATATTACATTTAGGGTGTTTATCTTTAAATTCAAACTTCCACATGTGGTCTGCCCCGCTACGCTCGCCGAACGCATCCCCGGTTTTTTCATAGCGATGGCCAATTATACGCGGTTATTATTTCTTCCGCTGGGCTTGCACATGGAATACGGGACAAAGATATTTCCATGGAGTCACCCCCTTGTGCCCATAGGCGCGCTAATATGCGTAGGCATCATAGCACTCACCTTCTACTATAGGAAGAGAGACGGGCTTGTCTTTTTTTCATTGTGTTGGTTTATCTTGGCCCTTATACCATCGTCCAACATATATCCGATAAATGCCTACATGGCCGAGCACTGGCTTTATATACCTTCGATAGGATTTTTTATAATTATAGCGAGAATTCTCAGAATGCTTTATGTGAAAAAGTCTTTTAAGATCGTATCGATAGCGTCGACGGCGGTATTGATCATTTTTTTGACGGTTTTGACGATACAGAACAACAGATACTGGCAAAACGGCATTACTCTTTATGAGAGAACACTTAAATACGCGCCAGACAGGGCGGTCCTCTACAATAACCTGGGTATATTATATGCCGACAGGGGAGACACTCAGGAGGCAATAGAATTGTTCAAAAAGGCCGTCCAGTTGGACCCAAGCTATGTTTATGCCTATAATAACCTTGGCAAGGCTTACAACATGATCGGCAATAAAAAAGAGGCTATGGATTATTATAAGAAGGCTTTGGAGCTATATCCGGATTCGGTCGAAAGCCTTTATAATATAGGAAATATATATCTGGATTTTGACCAGCCCGAAAAGGCCATAGAACAGTATAAGCAAGCGATAAAAATAAGCCCTTATTACACCAAGGCTTACTATAACATGGGCAATGCCTACAGAAGGATCGGTAAACCCGAAGAGGCGGTTCCGCAGTATCTCAATGCACTCAAGTATAACCCGGACTATTTTGAGGTATATAATAACCTCGCCCTTACCTACCACGAGATGGGCCGAAGTGAAGAAGCCTTACGTATATTGAGAGAAGCGGTCACCCTCAAGCCGGATTTCGCCCTCGCCTATTCGAATCTGGCCGTTGTCTACCACAATACCGGACAGGATGAGCTCGCCGTTGAGAACTTCCTTAAAGCCAAAAGCTTGGGTTTCAGGAACGCGCTGCTTGAAAAAGAGCTTGAACAATATCTGCCGAAAGAGTGAGGTCTTGACGAAAATCACAGTTTTGCTGAAAGGAGGCATTGATGTACGAAGGTTTTTTGAAGAAATTACTTTTTTTTACTTTTATAATATCGGCGACGATTTGCAATCAGGTGTTTGCGGGAGCGGAGGTAAAGAAGAGATACTATAAGAGCGGCGAATTGAAACAGATCATCCCTTACAAAGACGGCGAGATCGACGGAAAGATGAAATTTTATAATCAAAACGGCGACCTGACTCAAGAGATCACTTTTGAAGAAGGCAAGAAAATTCACGCGATTCTATATTATGAAAACGGTACGACGGCGGTCGAGCGGTTCTACAGAGACGGCGAACTCGACGGTATGGAGAAGGGGTATTATGAGAGCGGCAACCTTAAGACCGAAACGCCCTACAAAAACGGACAGATAAATGGCGTGGTGAAAGGTTATTATAAGAGCGGGCATGTATCGGTGGAGACCCCTTATATTAACGGTATGATTCAAGGAACCGAAAAAAGTTATTTTGAAAACGGCAACCCAAAACAGACGTTGCATTTTAAGAACGGCCTGATAGAAGGGATCGCTACCGTCTACGATGAAGAAGGCGGTTGTAACCATATACCGTATTCCTCCGGCATACGCGAGGGCATCGCGAAAGAATATGACAAAAACGGCACACTGATTAAAGAGCAAGTTTACAGAAATGGCGATTTAGTAGAGACGATAGAGAAATGACAAAGGTTGATAACCCGAGTTTTATGAAGATGACAAAAAATACAGATTTAGGACTTGACAAAAACATAAGAATAGCATATACTAATAGATAGATAGACATACGTCTATATTTCTGAGGAGCCTGAGATGGATGATAGATGCCTGGAAATATTTAGAGCTTTATCAGATGATACAAGACAGACGATACTGGAGCTCCTAGAGGAGCACGAGAGGAATGTCAACGAGATATGTGAGGAGTTTGAAAATATGACGCAACCCACTATATCTCATCATCTTCAGATATTGAAGAGATGTTATTTGGTCAATTCCAGGAGGAAGGGGAAGATGACTTATTATTCGATAAATAAAAAGGCCCTGCGCGACGGTTTTGAGATGTTTATAACGCGATTTCACATACAGATCCTGTAAAAAATTTTGGACATTTATATAGAAATACTTAAATATATAAATAAACCAAAAACCGAAGGAGGTTCAAAATGAGATACTTCCCACTCATAGGAAGGAAAGACATCCCGGTCGCGGTAGATCACGGCTTGGACGGTCTGCTCGAGGATTTTTTCACTTTTCCATTCAAGTTTAAGTTGGGGGGATTTGAAAAGATCCCGAAAGTCGACGTTTATGAAAAGGGTAACATGGTCACTGTGAAGGCCGAGATCCCGGGCGTCGCGCCCAAGGATGTCAAGCTTTCGATAAACGGAAACATCCTCACGCTGAAAGGCGAAAAGAAAGAGGAGAAGGAAATAAAGAAGGACGATTATTATCACCTTGAGAGTTCTTTTGGTCACTTTGAGCGTAGCATAGAGCTCCCTTGGGATGTCAAAGAAGACGCGGTAAAAGCCATGTATAGGGACGGCATACTTAAAGTTGAGTTGCCGAAATCCGAATCCCAGAGGAAAAAAGAGATAAGAATCGATACCTAAAAATGTTTTGGCAGACGCCATAATAAACACGGCAAAATTTGGCGTCTGCCTTTTTTTTGAAATCACTCACTTTTTGAAATATTTACATAACTGCTTTTGTGGTACGACATAAAAAAATCTTTACTTTAATTTCCCTAATCCTGACCCCCCTTAATCTCAACATGAAATCCCGTACATCTAACGAAAACCGATTATCCCCTTGACAGATAAAATATGGTGATATATCATATCTATATCAAAATTTTTATATGAAGACGATTATGGAAAAAATTTCCTCATTTACTTGAAATAGAAGCGATTAATATGTATAATTGTTAAAAAAGGAGCGCATCCCGACAAAAGGTGGCATCGATAAAAATCCGCCGGACTTTTTGTCCAAAAAATAGGAATAATATATGAAAAAAGGAATCATAACAGTTACCTTGGCACTCATTATTTTTGGCCTTACCGTGGCTTCCTTCGCAGACGTTGTTTATTTAAAAAACGGAGGAAAGATTGACGGTGCGATAGTCGAGGAGATGGGCGGTAAAATAAAAATCAAGACAAGGATCAGCGTCTTTACCGTCGATAAAGGCGACGTGTTTAAGATCGAGCGCTCTGCAACATCCCCTGCCGTCAAGAGTTATGACGAAGTGGTGAATCTGGATTCAATAGACCCTTTTATTGAGACCGAAACTCAAAAGACAGAAGCCGCCGCCAAACCGGAAACCAAATCAAGTTACACCTACACCGAAAGATACACTCAATCGTACGATAGCGTACCTGACAGAATAGATCGAGCCAAAGATACGTTGAACAGTACGATCGAGTCTCTTCAAGGGGAATATAACGATGTCATGCGCAGGCAAAAAGATCTGGAGTCCGAACTCAGGTCTTTAAACACATCTATTCCCGAAAAGATAAATCAGGCGAAAACGGCTCTTCAGGGCACAATAGACTCTCTGGAACGGGAGAGGGTATCTTTGCTTGACAGGCAGAAGATGTTGGAGGCGGAGCTTGCGCTGGTGCCGAATAAGATAGAAGAGGCAAAAAGGCCGTTGCAGATTCGGGTGGACGACCTGACTAGAGAAAGGGATATGCTTGTAAAAAGGCAGGATGAGCTCAATAGAGAATTGGCCTTTCTGCCGAAGAGAATAGAGCAGGCGACATTGCCTATGGAGCAGAGAATAAAGATGCTCGAAGAGGAGAGGAATAGGCTGCTTGTGAGACAGGGAGAGCTTGGAAAAGAGTTGGATACATTGTCCGCGAAATTCGATCAGCTGGAGTTCGAAAAGAACCAACTCTTGTCGGAGAAGAGAGATTTGGGCGAAGAACTCAAGTCGGTACGTCTTTCCATCCTGGATGAGATAGAAGAGGCCAAGGCCCCGATCGAAAGGACGTTGAAATTCATACGGGAGGAAAGAGACAGTCTGATAATCTCAAATCGCGAACTTAAAGACAAAAATAATTCACTGACGTTAAGTAAATCGGAATTGCTTGAGAAGAATGACATGCTGCTTACCAGTAATAAGGAACTTGAGAAACAGTATCAAAATTTAATAGTCCGCAACAGCGAACTGGCCGAAGAGAAGGAGACGCTTGTTGCCGAGAGGAAACAACTCGAAGAAAAGATAAATATCGCCCAGGCGAGCGGCGTCGAGAAATACCGCGGCGTACAAGCTGAACTGCAGGGGAAGATAGATGCGTTGAAAAGAGAAAGAGATGTGCTCGCGGCCAAGAACCATGAACTCAGCGAGGTCATAGATAAGTCGAGTCTATTGGCTAGCAGCGAATCCGCAAGGGCGAAAGATGAACTGAGAAAAAGGATAGAGGAGATTTCAAAAGAGAGGGACGACCTTATACTTAAAAACAGAAATCTGGAACAGGAACGGAATGCGTTGCTTGCGCAACAGGCCGAAGTCGAAGAACAGCTACAATACATTAATAGTTCCAACACGGAGAAGTTCAAGGGCCAGAATTTAATACTTAAAGACGAGATAGCGTCATTGCAGGCGGAGCGGGACGGATTGTTCGAGGCGAACAGAACCCTTGAAGAAAAGATAGCCGAGTTATCGAGCGGACAGTTTGCGAGCGCGGCGGAATCGCAAAGCGATCTGAGGACAAAGGTCAACCAGCTTGAGAAGGAGCGCAGGGACCTTGTATCGAGAAACGACGATTTGGAGAAAAAGCTTAGGAATCTGCGAAGCGCGAAACCGGGAGTCGCGGTCATGGCTTCTACGGAAGAAGTGGATTCGCTCAAGAGGGTTATAGATACTATAGAGAAAGACCGCAAGAGTCTTCTTATGCGACAGGAACATCTGGAAGAAGAGTTAAATTTGGCGAAGGCCAACATAGCTACTTTGACAAGGGATCTAGCCAAGACGGAAGTCAAGGTAAAAGATGCGAAAGAAGATTTAAAGTTTTCTCAAAAATCCACATCCAAGGGATTTATGGGTTCAGACTCTAACTTACAGGCTCAGCTCAATGCCTTACGCGCCGAGCGAAACCAGCTAGCCGAAGAACAAGAACAGAACCGTAGGAAGCTAGCGTCTTTTAACGAAGAAAGAAATGCGTTGATCGAGCAGCAAAGGAACCTGGAGAATCAGCTCAGATTGGCGCGCAACGATATCGCTCAACTCGGGTCTAAGCTGGCCCAGGCGGAAGAAAGGCTTCCCGATGCACAAAAAGATACCCCTTATACGGACAGCAAACTCAACGACAAGGAGCTTACGGCAAGGAGACTTTCGGAATTTGCCGATATCTCAAGGAATAAAGAAGCAAATTTTAATACGATGATGCAGTCGAGCATAGCGAGACGCACCGAGGAGAAAGAGAAAGGCGAGACATTGTCCGACTTGACGGCGGGCACGGAGATGAAAGAGGAGTATTCGAAGACATACTACGAACGCGCGACGGATTATTTCGACAACGGTAAATACGAAAAGGCGATATCAAACTACACGAAGGCTATAGATATAGACCCTAAGTACGTCGATGCGTACAATGAGAGGGGTCTTGCCTATCTCTATAAGGAAGAACATGAATCCGCCATCCAGGATTTTACCAAGATAATAAAAATAAAACCAAAGGATGCAACGGCGTATTACAATAGGGGTAATGCATATCTTGAAGAGGGTAATTACAGAAGGGCTCTGTCCGATTTCAATAAGGCCGTAAAGATCGATCCTAAATACTCAAATGCGTATTATGCCAAGGGGTTGGCCTATAAGGCGAGGAACGATAAAAGGAAAGCCATTAGCGAATTTACGATGGCTATAGATGAGAATCCTGATAATTTAGAAGCTCGTTTCGAAAGAGGCAGCATGTATTACGACATGAATATGTACGACGAGGCAATAACCGATTTCGATGTAGTGATTGCCTCTAACACGCGCGATGCGGATGCATATTACAGTAAGGCTGTGGCATGCGAGAAAAAGGGAGATATAAAAGAGGCTATTAAGGCTTATAACAACTTTATACAATACGCCCCTTCGCAATACGATGCCTATGTAACCGTTGCAAAGATGCGAGTTGAGCAGCTAGAAAAGTAGATAATTTTTTATTCCGTCCTTATCGTAGCGGGCATAATGTCCGCCCGGCCTCATTCTTCTACCCCCATTCCAATTTTACTTATATTACAGAATATAATTGCAATATATTGAAAATTTCCTTAAAAATAGTAAAATATATGAATTATATGGGTGAATAACAAACCGGAGGTGCAATATGAGAGGCGGGGGTATCACAGCCATAAATGAGAAGGTGAAAAAAGAGAGTCAATTTATCCAGGGTTTAGTTTCGGAAATAGAGAAGGTAATAGTAGGCCAGAAGTATTTGATTGAGAGATTGCTTGTAGGCCTTCTGGCGAACGGCCACATCCTAGTGGAAGGAGTACCTGGATTGGCAAAGACGATGTCCATAAGGACACTCGCTCAGGCGCTTAATGCGAAATTTCAACGCCTTCAGTTCACTCCCGATTTACTACCTGCGGATCTTATAGGCACATTGGTGTATAATCCCAAAGAAGGTATTTTTACGACAAAGAAAGGTCCCATATTTGCGAATGTAATCTTGGCGGATGAGATAAACAGGGCTCCCGCAAAAGTGCAAAGCGCCCTTTTGGAGGCTATGCAGGAGAGGCAGATTACTATCGGAGAGCATACGTATAAGCTTGACGAGCCTTTTCTTGTAATGGCTACGCAGAATCCCATAGAACATGAAGGCACATACCCGCTTCCTGAGGCGCAGATAGACAGGTTTATGTTAAAGGTAAATATCACATATCCCGATATGGAACAAGAGCACAAGATATTGAAGAGGATGGGTTTTACGGATAAGAAACTTGAGGTAAAATCCGTCGTAGAAACGAGTGATATCATGAATGCGCGTAAGGTCGTAGATGATGTGTATATGGATGAGAAGATAGAAAAATATATTTTGGACATCGTATTTGCTACCAGAGACCCAAAGAGATACAACTTGGCCGAGATGACCCCTTTTATTCAATACGGAGCTTCTCCGAGAGCGAGTATCTATCTTACGGTTGCTTCTAAAGCGTACGCATTTATTCAAGGAAGAGGATATGTCACGCCACAGGATGTCAAATCCATAGGACCTGATGTATTGAGGCATAGGATTATTGTTACCTACGAAGCAGAGGCCGAGGAGAAGACATCCGAGGACATCATAAAGAAGATATTCGATGAGATAGAGGTACCGTAGGCTGATAAGGCGGCGCGCAAGAACACGGGAGCACAAGGTTACCAGGTCACCAGAACACAAGAGCGCAAGGAAAGATAGCGTATAGGGTTTAGCGTTTAGGGAAAAAAGATAGGTTCCTGGTTTACGGTTATCGGTTAACGGAAAACAAAATCCCATACACCATAAACCGTACACCTTGAACCATAAACCGATATATAAATCACGACGATATACGACCGAGCAGGCAGACTATAGACAATGGACTATGGACGAAAAATTAAAAACCTAAGGATTTTTTACTATCGACCATCGTCTATCGACCATTGACTATTGACTAAGTCAGAATTTTAAAAGAATCCTATGATACCGAAAGAGATTCTCAAGAAGATAAGAAGGATACAAATAACCACATCACGCATGGTTACCGATGTATTCGCCGGCCAGTACCATAGCGTCTTCAAGGGCAAGGGCATGGAATTCGATGAGGTGCGCGAATATCTGCCGGGTGACGATATAAGATCTATAGATTGGAACGTTACCGCGAGGATGGGGCATCCCTATATCAAGAAATTCGTCGAGGAGAGGGAGTTGACCGTGATGCTTCTTTTGGACGCCTCTTCGTCAAGCAATTTCGGTTCCGTAAATCAGCTTAAGAAACAGTTGGCGGCTGAGATCTCTTCGGTGCTGGCATTTTCGGCGATACAGAATAACGACAAGGTCGGACTTATAATCTTTACGGACCGAATAGAGAAGTTTATTCCTCCTCGGAAGGGCACCAGCCATGTCTTAAGGGTCATAAGAGAGGCCCTTTACTATAAGGCGGAAGGCAAAGGCACCGATATATCCGGCGCGCTGGATTTTTTAAACCGTGTCACCAAACGTAGGACTATAGCTTTCATCATATCGGATTTTTTCGATTCCGGTTTCAAGAACCTTCTTTCGGCTTCGAATAAACGCCACGACATAATCGCCGTTACAATTACCGATCCGAGAGAGATAGAACTGCCTAAGATAGGCATCGTTGAACTCGATGATGCGGAGACCGCTTCGAGTACCATTGTCGATACAGGCGACGATATTCAAAGGGCTAAGTATAAGGACGATTCGCTTAAAAGGATAAAAGAGCGCCTCGGACTGCTCAATTCGGTCAATGTAGATAGTATCGACATACTTACTGATAAGGCATATACGAAAGAGCTCATCAGATTCTTCAAGGCAAGAGAAAAACGATTGGCATAATGAGATCTTTTTATAGACAGATTGGGATAATTTTATATTTATGCGTTCCGCTCGCGGCCATTGCAGATGAGATACGCGACATAAAGGGGCCGGCCTACTTCCCCGCCGATTATAGATGGTTCGTCGCCCTTATGGCGGTTCTGCTGTTGGTAGCCTCTTTTTCGCTCGTGAAATTTGTCATAGAAAGAAGACGTAGCAGAAAGGTCTCTCGGTTAGGACGGAGGTTGCCCCATGAAATCGCATATGAAGCGCTCGAAAAATTGCGTTCCGAGAATCTGCAGTCGCGCGGGCTTTCCAAGGAGTATTATATAAGACTGTCCGACATAGTACGCCGTTACATAGAAAGCAGGTTCGATATAAAAGCCCCTGAGATGACCACGGAAGAATTCCTCTTTACTTTAAAACAATCCGAGATCTTGACCGGCGCCCACAAAAATATACTTAAAGATTTTTTGACTTTTTGCGATATAGTCAAATTTGCCAGGTACGGACCCACCAAAGGCGAGGTGGACTCGAGTTACGATATCGCAAAGAAATTTGTCGATGAGACCAGGCAATCGGAAGAGGCGGTAAGATACGACGCCCGTATACACTGATTAAGGAGTGCTAAATTATGCAGTTTAAAAACGCGTGGGTATTGCTGTTTATACCTGTTGTCTTCATCATGTTTTTCTTTTTTAATAAGATGAGGTCTCCGCGTGGGATACGTTTCTCTTCCCTGGAATTGCTGGATGGCTTCAAGCCTAATATCAGGGTGGCGTGCGCAAAAAATTTGATATATATGAGAGCCTTGGTTATCGCTTTTTTTCTGATCGCGATGGCTCGTCCGAGGACACCCCTGGAAGAGGCTAAGATTGAGCGCGAGGGGATAGATATAGTTTTGGCGATAGACGCATCCGGCAGCATGCTGGCCGAAGATTTCGAGATCGGCGGTAAGCGTCTGAACAGATTGGACGCGGTTAAGAACGTGGTAAATGAATTTATAAATATGAGGAAGAGCGACAGGATAGGCATGGTAGCCTTCGCCTCACAGGCATATACCGTATGTCCTTTGACATTGGATTATGATTGGCTGCTCGAGAACTTGAAGAGAGTCAAGATCGGCGCAATCGAGGACGGGACCGCAATAGGTTCAGCTATAGGTTCTTCTCTGAATCGACTTAAAGATACTGAGTCGAAGAGTAAAATCATTATACTTCTGACAGACGGTATTAATAATACCGGCACCATATCTCCCGCCACGGCCAGCCAGGCCGCAAGGTCGCTGGGGGTCAAGATATACACAATAGGCGCGGGAACGAAAGGTTTGGCCTCTTACCCCATGATGGATGCGTGGGGTAGGACTTTCTATCGTAACATCAAGATTGAGATTGACGAAGAGACATTGAAGGATATAGCGAGAGAGACGGGAGGTAGATACTTCAGGGCCACGGATGCGGAGTCGCTTAGGAATATCTATCAGGAGATAGACCGCATGGAGACTACGCCGGTGGAAGAAGAAGGGTATCAGGAATATAGGGAGCTCTTTTGGATATTTCTCCTGATCGGATTGATGCTGTTGATGGCGGAGATAGTCTTATCCAATACGGTTTTGAGGGTACTGCCATGATCTTTGCCGCGCCATATTATGCCAACGCAATTTGGCTCGTCCTTATCTATATTATATTCGTATATTGGGCGTTACGGAAGAGAAGAGAGGCCTTACGCCTCTTTGCCCAAGACAATTTGTTGAAAGAGATAGCCGCTTCTACGGACTTTAAACGAAAGATAATAAAGGCGGTTGTCGTCATGGTGGCTCTTTTGTCGAGCATAGTTGCTCTTATGCGCCCACAGTGGGGGT
>JAFGFD010000079.1 GCA_016931215.1 Candidatus Omnitrophota bacterium | reverse complement strand
TGGCTATAGATATGTTTGGCATATTGATCATAGGATTCTGCGCCGTGCTTTCCATATCTACGAAACGAAGCTGGTATATCGACGTCGGAATCGCTTGGGCGCTTCAGAGTTTTATAAGCACACTGGCCTTGGCGAAATACCTTGAAGGGAAAGATTTTGATGAATAGCATTATACATATAATGGGTTTTATTTTTATGGCATTGGGCCTTGCGTTTGACCTATTCGGATGCTTGGGGCTGTTGCGCCTGCCGGATGTATACAATAGACTACAGGCCGCAACAAAATGCGTTACGTTAGGCACCTGCAGCATCCTCTTCGGCATGTTTCTGATAGTAGGTTTTACGTCTGCGGGAATGAAGGCGATACTCAGTATACTATTTCTGCTCCTTACATCTCCGGTGGCCGCTCATGCCCTTGCAAGGGCCGCCCATAAGTCTGGCGTCAAGCTGTGGAGCGGCAGCGTGATAGATGCGTATGAGCAGGACGGCTCATAGGTCATGGCTAATGGGAACACAAGAGCACAAGGTTACCGGGACACCAGGTCACAAGGAAGATGGCGTATAGCGCATAGTAAAGAAAATCGGTTTACGGTTATCGGTTAACGGTTTTAAAAGATCGGTTCACGGTTACGGTTACAGGTTAACGGAAAAGCAAAATTTCGTGAACCATAAACCGGTATAAAATTGTAGTCTATAGTCCATCGTCTATAGTCTATAGACAAGAGCACAAGAGAAAGCATTAAAAATGAAGAAACCTAAATTGAGAGAGCTAAAAGAGGCGATTAAGGCGCTGATAAGAGGGCCTTACACCTCACCATACCCTTTTAAGGAACATAAGCCGCATAAAAGGTTCAGGGGGCTCCTCGAGTTCTCGGATGAGGGCTGCATAGGCTGCACGGCATGCAAACATGTTTGCCCTTCCGGGGCCATCGATTTTATCGACGATACAAGCGGAAAGGTCCCGAAGAGAAAGATGCTTCTTAGATACGATATGTGTAATTTCTGCGGTAATTGCACACTTTGGTGCACCACACGGGACGAAGACCCGCCGGGCGTGAGACACACGACCAAATTTGAAGGTGCGTATTTAAACAGAGAAGACAAAGATAGAATATCGAGTTCAGCTGAAAACAAATTGGCGTTATGCGAGGCATGCGGCGAGGTAATAACTACCTATGCGCACTTGAGGTGGATAGCAAGGAGACTGGATACACTTTCATATTCAAGCCCTACATTATACATGGCCGATTTGAAGGCAATGGGAGTAATTACAGAGGACCTTATAGAGACGGCAGGAGAATTCACGAGAGCCGACCGCATGAAGATATTATGCGCCAGATGTCGTAGAAAAGTCACGCTTGAGAAATAGAGATTAACCATTTAGGGCAGACACTTCTTTATATTTTATGCTATAATAAAAACAAGTGTCTGCCCTAATTTTATTTAGCAGGTGCACATGGAGAGGATTGAAGAACTACTGAAAGGAATATTGAAAGGCAGAATTACCGTTGTAGGCGTCGGCAATACGGAAAAGGGCGATGACGGTGTAGGCCACATCCTGGCGGATCGGATAAAAGGCAAGTTGGACGCGTTTGTCATTTGCGCCGGCCCGACTCCGGAAAACTTTTTGCGCCCCATAAGGGATTCAAGACCCGAGACGATACTTGTTATCGATGCCTCAGAACTGGGGGCAGAGGCCGGAGATGCGAAACTTCTTACAAAGGAGGACATTCCTTTGTATGGCCTCTCCACCCACAATTCTTCTTTGGCGCTGTTTTTTGAATTCCTGGAGTCGGATACGGGCGCAAGCGTATATCTTTTGGCAATCCAGCCCGGAGATACGGGCATGCGCAAAGGATTCAGCAATGCGGTCAAGACAAGATGCGATGAACTGGAGCAAACCCTCTTGCGCATATTACCAAATAAGGAAATACACTGACGATGTTAAAAAAGCTGGATGGTTTCTTATGTCCTGAATCCGCATATTCGGTATTTAAGGATGAATCATACAGTGCCTTTTTGGACAGCGGAATGGACGAGGGTAAACTGGGGCGTTTTTCTTTTATATGCCATGACCCTTTTATGGTCGTGCGTTCCAAAGGAAGGCATCTCAGGATAGAGACCGGAAACGGAACCGTTGAAATCCAGGGAGACCCGCTGAAGACCATCGATGAAATACTTGCTTTTTTTAAGTCCGACGAAAGAGACGAAGATATCCCTTTTACGTCAGGGTGTGTCGGTTATTTTTCTTATGATTTGCGTTATTTTGTCGAAAATCTGCCGTCTATTTCAATTGATGATCTGGGGATGCCGGATATAGTACTCTGTTTCTACGATATTATTATCATATTTGACAATTTAAAAAGAGAGGTTTATATATCGTCCTCCGGACTTCCTTTTATAGATGCGGCTTTAAGAGAAGGAAGATCACAAATAAGGTTCGAGGAGGTCTTACGAAGATTAAAGGAACTTGAGCCGAAAGAGAAGAGAGATAAAGGCTTACGACACTCGATAGAGACAGATGAGGACAATCAGGGAATCGATAGCTTTGCAATATCAAACTTTTCCAAAGAGGAATATTTTGATGCGATTGAGAAGGCGAAGGAACTTATAGCCCGGGGAGACATATATCAGGTCAACCTTTCCCAGAGGTTTGAATGTGAATATAAGCAGGATCCGTATAAGCTCTATCTTGTTCTCAGGGAGATAAACCCCGCTCCTTTTGCGGCATATCTTAACTGTGATGATTTTAAGATAATAAGCGCTTCTCCCGAAAGATTCGTCAAGATCATTGACAGGTATATAGAGACCCGACCCATTAAAGGCACGAGACCGCGCGGCGGGTCTGTCCCGGAGGACATGGATCTGAGAGACCAACTCATCCATAGCCCAAAAGACAGAGCCGAGCATGTCATGATAGTTGATTTGGAGAGAAACGACCTCGGTAGAGTATGCGAATATGGAACGGTAAGGCCGACGGAGTTCATTATCTTGGAATCGTATGCTACAGTGCATCATTTGGTATCCACTATTGCTGGACGGCTGAGACCGACTTCTGGTATAATACAATGTCTCAAGAATTGTTTTCCGGGTGGCTCCATAACAGGCGCTCCAAAGGTGCGCGCCATGGAGGTCATAGAGGAACTGGAGCCTACCAAGAGGGGTATATATACGGGGTCCATAGGCTATATCGATTTTTCCGGAAACGCAGACCTCTCAATTGTAATACGAACTATTGTAATCAATAAAGGTCGTGCGTATTTTCAGGTAGGAGGGGGCATAGTCGCCGACTCTATTGCCGAAAAGGAATATAACGAGACCCTCGATAAGGCCACAGCGCTCGTAAGGGCCATAAAGATTGTAAAGGATTTTAAAGCTCAGCAACAATTAACGGGCAAAATAGCGATTAGCGGTTAGCGCATAGCGTTTAGGGAAAAAAGATGGGTTTACGGTTATCGGTTCACGGTTTATGGTTAACGTGGATTTTTTATTTCCGAAAACCGTCAACCTTAAACCAATAACCTATATTCAAAAACCATACACCTTGAACCATAAACCGATAACCTAATATAGAATTTATAGATTATGAAGATCTACATAAACGGCGATATTCTTGATGAACCAGAAGCGAAGATCTCCGTATTCGATAGAGGTTTTCTTTACGGCGATGGTATCTTTGAAACGATGAGAAGTTACAATGGGGCGGTATTCCGCATCAGGGATCATCTGGACAGGCTATATTCATCTATGAAGGAGCTCAAGATAAGGCAACGCCTTTCAAATAGGGAGCTGGAGAAGGCCGTATATAACCTCCTTCTTGTCAACAAACTGAATGACGCATCGATAAGGGTGACTGTCTCCAGAGGCGTATCGGAAAACAGAGCGTTCAATATCTCTAAAAACGAAGCCGCGAATACGGTAATCGTGGCACAGAAATTTTTGGCGAGACCTTCTAAATTTTATAATGAGGGTATAAAGATCGATATTTCCCGTTACAGGAGGAGCAGCCGGTCGTTATTGCCCAAATTCAAGGCGCTCAACTATCTGGAAAGTATCATTGCCAG
>JAFGFD010000078.1 GCA_016931215.1 Candidatus Omnitrophota bacterium | reverse complement strand
TGCCCCAGGACCCTGATTGCTATAACGTATGGCATTCTTCCGCCTCGAGGGAAGGCGGGTTAAATTTTATCTCTTATAAAAATAGCGAGGTAGACCGGCTTATAGAAGAAGGAAGAAGGACATTCGATAACGACAAGCGGGCAGAGATCTATAACAACATACATGCCATTATAGCCGAAGAGGCGCCGTATACTTTTCTCTATTTTCCATATGCAAGGATCGCGCTTTCTAAACGGTTCAAAGGCGTTGAGGTTGCGCCGGCGGGCATAGGCTATAATTTCATAGAGTGGTATGTTGATCCGGGTGACAGGCGGTATTGACCGGAATAGAAAATGAGTCCGCGTAGGAGAGACATCCAGGATGTTAAATTTCATAATTAGAAGAACGTTGTTGATCGTACCTATGTTGATAGGCATCTCGCTCATTACTTTTGTTATAGCACACTTGGCGCCGGGCGATCCCACAAGCATCAGATACGGATTGAACCCGGAGGTCTCTCAATCGGCGAGGGCAAAGCTGAAGGAGATGTATGGTCTTGACAAACCCATTATTGTGCAATTTGGACTCTGGCTCAAAAGAATCGCAATGCTCGATTTTGGAAATTCATTTATAGATGACAGGCCCGTAATCCATAAAATTGCCGAGAGGCTGCCTGCGACACTCTTACTCAATATCGCAGCGCTGTTTGTAATCTATATACTGGCCATACCTATAGGAATCAGCTCGGCCGTAAAGGCAAATTCCAAGTACGACAGAGTCATGACAATAATTCTCTTTGCGGGTTACGCTACGCCTTCATTTTGGTTTGCTCTCCTATTGATCTGGTTCTTCGGTTTTAATTTGGGCTGGTTTCCTATATCGGGGATGAGGCCTTGGTACGTGGAATACTTTACATTTTTCGAATCTATCAAAGATCTTCTGTGGCGACTCGTTCTTCCCGTGGCTACGACCAGCCTTTTAAGTCTGGCAAATTTGTCGAGATATATGAGATCGAGCATGCTCGAAGTCCTTAGACAGGATTATATACGTACTGCCAGGGCAAAGGGATTGAGCGAATACCTCGTCGTATATAAACACGCGCTCAAGAACGCCCTTTTACCCATAGTGACGATAGCCAGTATGATATTGCCCGCCCTCTTAAGCGGGAGTTTTATTATAGAGACCATCTTTGGCTGGCCCGGAATGGGCAGGCTTGGTTATGAGTCCATTATGAATTATGACTACCCAACCACTATGGGGGTCGTCATAATTGCGACATTCTTGACATTACTTGGGTTGCTCATAGCCGATATAACTTATGCGATCGTAGACCCGAGAATAAGGTATGAGTAATGGTTAGAGAGATATTTAGGAATAAACAGATAGTCCTGGGCTTGGTAGTGATATTGTTTATGGCGGGCATAGCCACATTTGCTCCGTTTATAGCCACATATTCTCCTTATGAGCAGAATCTCTCGCCCGAAGCGAGGATTCAGCCACCGTCGAGAGAGCATTGGTTTGGCACCGATGATTTGGGCAGAGACCTCTTTTCCAGGATGGTATACGGGGCAAGGACGTCTCTCTCCGTGGGATTTATCGCAGTAGGCATAATGCTCACCGTCGGCATCACGCTAGGTGTCTTGGCGGGGTACTATGGCGGTTGGATCGACTTCATAATAATGAGGCTCGTTGAGGTCATGATGTGTTTTCCCACGCTTTACCTCATACTTATATTATTGGCATTTCTGGGGCCTTCAATATTTTATGTGATGGCTGTCATCGGCCTGACCAGTTGGATGGGCCTTACCAGGTTTGTCAGGGCCGAATTTCTGTCTTTGAGAGAGAGGGAGTTTGTAATTGCCGCAAAGGCTTTGGGAGCCACCGATCTAAGAATCGCATTTAGGCACATCCTTCCCAACGCGCTGGCTCCGGTCTTTGTCAGTATAACCTTCAGCCTGGGAGGGGCGATACTTGTCGAGAACAGCCTGAGTTTTCTGGGATTGGGCGTGCAGATACCGATACCGAGCTGGGGGAATATTATAAGCACAGGTAGGTTCTATATCGAAAGCGCCTGGTGGCTTACTCTTTTTCCGGGCCTGGCCATATTGATTACCGTATTGAGTTTCTATCTTGTGGGAGACGGCCTAAGGGCGGTATTGGATCCGAGATTGAAGAGGTAAGGAAGATATCAAATGTCGTTACTCGAAGTAAAAGATCTTAAGACATATTTTTTTACGGATAAAGGCGTCCAGAAGGCCGTTGACGGCGTGAGTTTTTCGATTGATCCGGGAGAGACGCTCGGATTGGTCGGCGAATCCGGCTCCGGCAAGACCGTCACAGCCCTTTCTATTTTAAATTTGGTCGACGAACCCGGCAAGATCGTCGGCGGTGATATCCTATTGGAGGGGAAGTCACTTTTGCCATTGAAGGCATCAGACTTAACTCAGATAAGAGGCAGGGATATATCCGTAGTCTTTCAGGAACCGTTGACGGCCCTCAATCCCGTCCTGACCATCGGCAATCAGATTACGGAACAGATCATGGCCCATATGAAGATGTCCTATCGAGACGCGAAAGAGAGAGCGCTCCTGGCCATGAAAGAGGTACGCCTCAAAGATTCCGACAGGCTATTTTATGACTATCCGCACAGATTGAGCGGCGGGATGAGGCAGCGTGCCATGATAGCCATGGCATTGTGCCTTAGGCCGAAACTTTTGATAGCGGATGAACCTACGACCGCACTCGATGTTACCATACAGGCGGAGATATTGAGGCTATTGGTCGAGATTAAGGAAAGACATAATATGTCTGTCTTATTCATAACGCATGACTTGGGTATTATCGCCAATATCGCCGATAAGGTATGCGTGATGCGAAGCGGTAAAATAGTGGAAAGCGCAAAGGTAGAAGATATATTTTATAATCCGAAGGCAGATTATACAAAACAGTTGCTGGAAGCAGTTGTAAAGATTCCGGAAGATATGAGGATCGCATGATCTCGGTAAAGCATCTCAAAAAGTACTTTCCGATTAAAAAGGGCTTGTTGCAGAGAGCGCAGGGTTATGTCAAGGCGGTAGATGACATCTCTTTTTCAGTGGCGAAACAGGAGACCTTAGGCTTGGCCGGAGAGTCCGGCTCGGGGAAGACGACGACAGCAAGACTTATTTTAAATCTGCTCAAAGCCGACGGGGGAGAGATACTGTTCGACGGAGAGGATATACTCAGGCTTGACAGAAATAAGATAATGGGCATTAGGAGCAAGATGCAGATAATATTTCAAGATCCTTTCAGTTCTCTCAATCCTCGAATGCGTATCAGGGAGATAATAGCGGAAGGTATAACGATCCACAGGCATATGACCAGTAAAGAGACCGACAAATCGGTAGACGAGGTCCTTGAGATGGTCGGGTTACCTTCTGGTTATAAATCGAGATACCCCCATCAGTTCAGCGGGGGCGAGAGGCAGAGGATAGGTATTGCCAGGGCAATAATCGTAAGGCCGGAATTCATCGTGTGTGACGAGCCTGTCTCAAGCCTGGATGTTTCGATTCAGGCAAAGATATTGAACCTATTGAAAGATTTGAAGGAGCGCTTGAAGTTGACTTATATTTTTATTACTCATGATTTGAGCGTTGTCGCTACCATCTGCGAGCGCGTCGCAGTGATGCATAACGGCAAGATTGTTGAGATAGGAGACACCAGAACCATATTCACCAATCCCAGAGAGGAATACACCAGGAGGCTTCTCCGCAGCATCCCCATTCCCGATCCCAGCAGAAGAAGGCATTTCAACAAATAATAGGTTGCAATTTTTTAGTTTTAACTATATAATTACATGGTTAATAATCGTTAAATAACTGTCGGGCGGCTTATATAATTTGCGCGAACGCCTCACGCGGGAGGATAGGGATTATGTTGGATATTCTGTATGATATGGATCCTGTAGCAAGGAGGTTGTTGGTTTCTTTTATAGCTGTTTTTATTCTTTCTTTAAGCGCTTCTCTGATTTCCCGGATCATCAACAGGCGACTCGAGGACGTCAAGAGAAAATATAACGCCAGAAAGATGACCTATTACATAACGAGTGTTCTGGCCCTCCTGATACTGTCCGTTATCTGGATAAAGGACATAAGCAAGCTGACGGTTGTCTTATCCGTCTTGGGTGCCGGCTTGGTCGTTTCGTTACAGGAACTCATCTTATGCATAGCCGCGTGGTTTATCATCGTGTTCAGAAGGCCTTTTGATACGGGGGATAGAATCGAAATAGGGGGACATAAAGGCGATGTGATAGATATCAGGTTCCTTCAGTCGTCCCTTCTTGAGATAGGCAGCTGGGTGGAAGAAGACCAGTCTACGGGCAGGGTGATCCATATGCCGAATAGCATGATCTTCAGACACCCCGTCATAAATTACACAAGAGATTTCGAATTTATCTGGAATGAAATCAAGATCATCGTTACGTTTGAAAGCGACTGGCAAAAGGCGCGCGAGATTATACTGCGCCATGCGCAGAAAGAGGCCGACAGGATAAAAAAGGAGGTCGATCGCCTCATCAGAAGGATGTCCACGCATTATTTGATTTATTACGAGAAGCTGACGCCTATAGTTTACGTAAAGATTGTCAGCTCGGGCATAGAGTTGTCGTTGAGATATCTAACGGAGGCTAAGAAGAGGCGCGCCACGCAGGATGAGATATCAGGCAATATCCTCAATGATTTTAGCAAAGAACGCGATATAAATTTTGCATACGAGACGTTCAGGGTGGTAAAATAAAAGAGCATATGCTGAGAAGAGCAAAGATAAATGACGCAAAGGAAATCCAGCGGCTTGTGAATTTTTACGCAAAGAAGAACGAGATGCTGCCGCTTTCGCTCAGCGAGTTGTACGATCATATACGAAGTTTTTTTGTCTATGAACGGAATAATAGGATAGTCGGTTGCGGTTCTCTGCGTATTATCTGGGAGGATCTCGGGGAGATAAGATCGCTGGCCGTTTACAAGAAGGCGATGGGCAAGGGCATAGGCAAATCGATAGTCGAGGAATGTTTGAAAGAGGCCAGGGCCCTGGGCTTGAGAAGGGTCTTTGTGCTTACCTATAAAGCGTCTTTTTTCAAGAAGTTTTCATTCAAGGGCATTGATAAGTACAAACTCCCGCACAAAGTCTGGAGAGATTGCATCAAATGCGTTCATTTTCCCAATTGCCATGAGGATGCCTTAATAAAGAGACTATAGAATATTAGCTTAGGAAAGACTATGGGGTATACAATAACAGAGAAGATTTTAGCGGCTCACACCGGAAAAAGATCGGTCGTGCCGGGAGAATTTATTAGTGCCAAGCTGGATCTGTGTCTGGGCAATGACATCACGGCGCCATTGGCTATTAAGGCATTTGAAGAGATCGGCGCCAAGAAGGTCTTTGACAAGACAAAGATAGCGCTCATACCGGACCATTTTACTCCGAACAAGGACTTAAAAAGCGCAAATCAGTGTAAGATACTGAGTGAGTTTGCGCATAGGCACGACATTAAGTTTTACTTTGAGGTAGGCAGGATGGGCATAGAGCATGCGCTATTGCCTGAGCTCGGCATAGTTTTACCCGGCGACCTCGTTATAGGAGCCGATAGCCATACCTGTACTTACGGGGCGCTCGGCGCTTTTTCCACAGGTGTCGGGTCCACTGATTTGGCAGCCGCGTTTGCAACCGGCAGGTGCTGGTTTCGGGTCCCGGAGTCGATGAAGTTTGTTTACAAGGGCCGTCTTCCAAAGTGGACAAGCGGCAAGGACCTGATCTTATATACAATAGGCAAGAT
This sequence comes from Candidatus Omnitrophota bacterium, assembly GCA_016931215.1. Classification (GTDB taxonomy): domain Bacteria; phylum Omnitrophota; class Gorgyraeia; order JAHIPI01; family JAHIPI01; genus JAFGFD01. The sequence goes on along the minus strand of JAFGFD010000078.1, from coordinate 12,174 downwards.
TGGGGTAGACGGCGCGCTTTACAAGGCTATGGAGTTCGGCGGATATGCAATAAGGACACTGGATGTGGACTCCCGTTTTTCCATGTGCAATATGGCCATAGAGGCCGGAGCGAAGAGCGGCATAATAGAACCGGACGACATTACGATCGAATACATAAGAGAGAGGTGGAAGAAGGCATACGCCAAATCAAATAGGAGAAAATACACAATTTACAAAAGTGACGGCGACGCTCGTTATGCGGAAGTTCATGAATACGATATCTCAAGACTCGAGCCGCAGGTATCTACGCCCCACCTTCCGAGCAACTCCAAGGATGTCGGGAGGCTTTCTAAGGTCGCAATAGATCAAGTCGTAATAGGGTCATGCACAAACGGCAGATTGAGCGATCTTGAGATTGCCGCAAGGGTATTGAAAGGTAAAAAGGTAAATTCCAGGGTCAGGACGATTGTCATACCGGCTACGCAGAATATATATATCGACGCGCTCAAATTAGGTTATCTTGAGATATTCTTAGATGCCGGCGCCATAGTCTCTACGCCTACATGCGGCCCGTGCCTGGGGGGCCACATGGGAATATTGGGGGCAGGAGAGGTGGCGATTGCCACGACGAACCGTAACTTCAAAGGCAGGATGGGAGATCTTACCAGCGAGGTATACCTCTCCAATCCGGCCGTAGCCGCGGCAAGTGCCATTAAAGGAAGGATTGCGCACCCGGCCGAGGTAACGGCTTGATGCTTTGGATCGGTTAAGTATACGGAGAATGTGATGAAGGCAAAAGGTAAGGCGCATACATTCGGAGACGATGTCAACACCGACGAGATAATACCTGCGCGGTTTCTTAATACGACGGATGCCAAGGAGTTGGCGAGCCACTGCATGGAAGGTATAGATTCGCGTTTTGCCCAGCGCGTCAAGAGTGGCGATGTTATTGTGGCAGGGAAGAATTTCGGCTGTGGTTCATCGAGGGAACACGCTCCCTTTTCGATAAAATCAGCCGGCGTTTCGTGCGTAATAGCCGCGAGCTTCGCAAGGATTTTTTACAGAAACAGCATAAATATAGGTCTTCCGATCCTTGAGAGCCGCCAGGCGTCAAAGGACATCCGTCAGGGCGATTTGTTAAATATAGATTTTAAAAAAGGCGAGATAATCAATGTGACTAGAAATAAGAGATACGTTGCGCAAAAGTTTCCGGAATTCATGGAGAAGATAATAAGCTCCGGCGGACTTTTGCAAATGGTCAAAAAGGAATATTTATAGAGAGTAAGGGAATCGAGATAGTCAATAGAATGAATGGTCAATTTCTTCTATTGGCTTTTCTGTCTAAAGCAAAGAAAGATGAGGTGTATGGATGTACAGGATAGCGGTGATACCCGGTGACGGTACCGGGCCCGAGGTTGTCAGGGAGGGTTTGAAGGTCTTGAAAGCCGTCAGCTCAAAAGTCGGCTTTAAATATGAATCGGTTACGTACGATTTCGGAGGGGAGCGTTATAAGCGTACCGGAGAAGTACTTCCGGATTCGGCGCTGGAGGAATTCAAGAGTTTCGACGCGATCTTTCTCGGAGCCGTAGGACATCCCGATGTCAAGCCGGGGATATTGGAGAAAGGGCTTCTCTTGAAGTTACGTTTCGGCTTGGAGCAGTATATAAACTTAAGACCGGTCAAATTGTATCCCGGCGTCTGGACTCCCGTGAAGGACAAAGAGCCTAAAGATATAGACTTCGTAGTCGTGAGAGAAAACAACGAGGGCCTTTATGTAGGCGAGGGGGAGTTTAAGGACAAGGGTACGCCGAACGAGGTCGCTTTGCAGGTTTCAAGAAATACGCGTCGCGGGGTAGAGCGATGCGTTAGGTATGCCTTTGCATATACCAGAAAGCGCGGAAAGGCAAAAAAACTTACGCTTTGCGGCAAGACAAATGTGCTTACGTATGCGTTTGACCTTTGGGAGCGGGTATTCAACGAGGTTGCAAAGGAGTATAGCGATATAAAGACAGATTATACCCATGTCGATGCAACATGTATGTGGATGATCAAGAACCCCGAGTGGTTCGACGTGATCGTGACGGACAATATGTTCGGTGATATTATTACCGATCTCGGGGCAATGGTTCAGGGAGGAATGGGCATTGCCGCAGGAGGGAACCTGAATCCGGAGGGCGTTTCCATGTTCGAACCCATAGGGGGTTCCGCACCGAAATATACGGGCAAAAACGTGATAAATCCGCTTGCCGCCATCTGCGCACTCATGATGCTGTTGGAGAACATCGGCGAAGAGCATGCCGCTCGATTGATAGAAGGCAGCGTCATGAAGGTCACTAAGAAGATGAAGAGCATGTCGGCAGGCAAGATGGGTTTCCGTACTTCTGAAGTGGGGGATTTGGTGGTAAAAAATCTTTAGTGAAGACAAAATTTAGGAGAGAGTAGTATATGGCAAAGGGATATCGCGTTGCAATAATGGGGGCTACCGGCGCAGTCGGCGCCCAGTTTATCAAGATATTGGAAGAGAGGAATTTTCCGATAATCGAAGTTAAACTTTTGGCGTCACAGCGCTCGGCCGGCAAGAAGATTATCTTCGAGGGCAAAGAACATCCCGTAGAGGTATTGACTCATCAGTCCTTTAAGGGAATAGATCTGGTCCTATCTAGCGCCGGCGCCGCAAGGAGCAAGGAATTTTTGCCGAGCGCCGTCAAGGCAGGCGCTGTCTGCGTAGACAACTCAAGCGCCTTTCGCATGGACAGGGACGTGCCGCTGGTCGTGCCCGAGGTGAACTCCGAAGCGATCTCTCTCCATAAGGGAATAATAGCGAATCCAAACTGTTCTACTATACAGATGGTGGTGGCTCTGTACCCGCTTCATAACGTTTCGAAGATAGAGAGGATAGTCGTCTCCACCTACCAGTCGGTGTCCGGCGCCGGCCAGAAGAAGGTCTTGGAGTTGGCTTCGCAGGCCAAAAAGATAGCGTCCAGACCCGATGCCTTCGGCGTAGGTAAGCATAAAGTCGAAAAATCGGATATCAATGAATTTCCGTATCAGATCGCATATAACTTAATTCCGCACATAGACGTCTTTTTGGAAAATTCTTATACCAAAGAAGAGATGAAGATGGTCCTGGAGGCTAGAAAGATTATGGGCGACGAAAGCATCGCCATTACTGCGACTTGCGTAAGGGTACCTGTCTTTTACGCCCATGCGGAGAGCGTCAATATACAGACTAGAGACAAGATCACCGCCGAAGAGGCGCGTCGCATACTTGGTGACGCACCCGGCGTGAAATTGATAGACGAACCGTCAAGGAACGGTTACCCTATGCCGCTTAATGACGGCGAGGGCACCGATGCCGTGTTTGTGGGCCGAATAAGGGAGGATGAGTCCATAGAGAACGGACTGAACCTATGGATCGTCAGCGATAATCTTCGTAAAGGAGCCGCGCTTAACGCCATCCAGATCGCAGAGAGTCTCTATGGCATCTCTTGTGATTGATGTCTATTAGAACCGCAGTTTTCACGAGTGGCATAAATGGCTCGACATAGAAAGACAAGATCGATTGGCTCAAAAGACGGCAAGGTCAATTTCAAATTGACCATAGCTTATGACGGGGCTAATTATAACGGTTGGCAGGTTCAAAATAGACATCGCGGACGGATGAGGGAGATCAGGACAGTCCAGGGAACTATTGAGGATGCTTTGGATAAAATTTTTTCAACTAAGGTAAGACTGATCTCTTCATCGAGGACCGATTCAGGCGTTCATGCCGAAGGGCACGTGGCAAATTTTACGATCAACTCTATGCTTACGCCTGAGCAGCTCAAGAGGGCCGTCAACTCGATTCTTCCCACAGATATCCTCGTAAAGAGCGTAAAGAAGGCCAAGATAGACTTCAATGCCCAGTTCGACTCCAGGTCCAAGGTCTATAGGTACGTTATATATAACGGAGATTACGTACCGCCGGTCAAAAGGAATTATGTCTATCATTGTAAACAGCGTCTCGATGTTGGTTTAATGAAAAGAGAGGCCAGGGGTATAATAGGCACGCGTGATTTTGCGGCATTCAGATCATCTTGCGGTAAGCATAATCGCCGCCTGAAAACAAATCGCACCGTAAAGCGATTGGACGTCACGCGAAAGGGCTCTTATATAACGATTGATATTGAGGCAGACGGCTATTTATACAATATGGTCAGAAATATAGTGGGGACATTGCTGGAAGTCGGTAGGGGCAAGTTTAAACCCGGGGCGTCACGGGTGATTCTCAGGAGCCGGGACAGAAGAAAGGCGGGTCCCGCTGTGCCTTCAAAAGGGTTATGCCTTATAAAAGTCAAATATTGAAAATTTAGGCTGCCACATTTTTTTCTTGACAAAAGTATCTCTATGTGTTAACATTTCACCCCTATAACGTTTTTGGGGATTAAATTATGAAGACATATATTCCAAGTAAAGATACCATAAAGAGGCACCATTATTTCGTGGATGCAAAAGACAAGATATTGGGGCGCATTGCCACCGGCATAGCTACGACGCTATCGGGTAAGAATAAACCCATATATACTCCCAATATCGATACAGGGGATTATGTAATTGTATTAAATGCCGACAAGGTTAGGGTTACCGGAAAAAAAGATGTTGAGAAAATATACAAGACATACTCGGGTTATCCCAGCGGCTTAAGAGAATATAATTTTGAGACTTTTTTGAGCAGAAAGCCAAAGGGCGTTATTTGGCTGGCAGTGAAGAACATGTTGCCAAAGAGTAAAATGGGCAAGAGGATGTTGGGCAAGCTAAAGATCTATACGGCTTCCGAGAAACCCAATCTTCCCAAGAACGCCAAAGAATTGAAGGTCTAATTTATTTCACGCCGGCAATCTATAAGTGTCGGCGTCAGATGGAGACAAGGGTAAAATCATGGCAGATTTAATACACGCAACAGGCAGAAGAAAAGAGGCAGTGGCGCGGGTCTTTCTCTATCCGGGTTCCGGAAAGGTGGAAGTGAACGATCTTTCACTGGATGCCTACTTTCCTATGGAGTCACAGCGTATAAATATACGCAAGATGTTTGATCTAACCGAGGTCTTGAAGAAATACGATGTGATTGCTACGGTTAAAGGAGGAGGGAAGAGCGGACAGGTCGGCGCGCTCAGATTGGGGATTGCAAGGGCTGCCTGTAAAGCAGAACCCACAGCAAGGAAGATACTCAAAAAGGCAGGGGCACTTAGAAGGGATCCGCGCATGAAGGAACGCAAAAAATACGGAAGAAAACGTGCGCGAAGAAGATTCCAGTATACAAAGAGATAAAAGACATCTTTGATATAGTTAAATCCACTCTTCAGAAGATATTAATTGTTCAACGCTAAATACAGTGGCCTATTCCGTTAACCTCGTCGAAATATGGTTGACAGAATAGGCTTTTTCTTTTATAATTGGTATTACTTTCTATACAATGTAATTATAATAAGTAAGGCAACTGCACCGTCAAATATTTTAGGAGGCAATTGTGGTAAATGTTAGCGTAGTTGGGGCGACCGGTTACACCGGAGAGGAATTGGTCGCTATTTTATCCGGTCACAAACTGGTTAAGATAGGCTCTCTTAGCGCTATAGTCGATAGACCCATGGACATATCAGACATAATCCCAAGGCTCAAAAAGAAGATCAATCTTATATGCGCGAAATTGAGTATCGAGGAGATAATCGATACTTCCGACTTGGTGTTTTTGGCATTACCTCATACCGTTTCTATGCTGTATGTGCCTCAGTTGCTAAAGGCCGGTAAAAAGGTAATAGATCTAAGCGCCGATTACAGATTGCCGGCCGATTCGTTTAAAAGATGGTATGGAGTCGAACACAGCGATAAGGGCAATATCGGCAAGGCGGTTTACGGGTTGCCGGAGCTCAATAGAAACGAAGTGAAGAATTGCGCCTTGGTGGCAAATCCTGGCTGCTATCCCACGGGCGTTATATTGGGATTGGCGCCTCTTATCAGAGATGGCCTGATCGAATATGAAGGCATAATAGTCGATGCCAAAAGCGGCATTACGGGCGCAGGGAGAAAAGCTTCCATTGGGCTTTTATTTGGCGAGGTAGCAGACAACTTCAAAGCCTATAAAATCGGCGTACATCAACATACTCCGGAGATATTACTGCAGCTTGAAAAGATAGCGGCGAATAAAATAGATGTGTTGTTCGTTCCTCACGTGGTGCCCACCAGAAGGGGTATTCTTTCGACGATATACGTCGAGCCTAAAAGTGGCGTAACGCAGAAGAAACTGGATGCCGCATATTTTGAGGCCTATGGGCAGGAGCCCTTTGTAAGGTACAGAGGTAGTAAAGATATGCCGGAGCTTAAGGATGTGATATACACAAATTACTGTGACCTTGCAGCGACTATGTCTAACGGCAAGATCGTAATCGTTACGGCTATAGATAATTTGACCAAAGGAGCGGCAGGTCAGGCAGTGCAAAATATGAATATAATGTGTGGATTTGACGAGGCAGAGGGCCTATTTTGAATCCCCATGTCAGAAAAAATAGAATTCAAGGCGAATAGGATATGAAACTTGTAAATGGAGGCGTAACGGCGCCCAAGGGATATACGGCCAATGCGGCTTGGTGCGGGATAAAGAGAAAGAATAAGGATCTCTGTCTTATATACTCCGAGCTTCCGGCCAAGGCGGCAGGGGTCTTTACTCAAAATAAGATAAAGGCAGCGCCTCTTGTAGTCAGTAAAAAGAACCTTTCCGACGATACCGCTCAAGCCATATTTGCAAACAGCGGTAATGCAAATTGCATGACCGGCAGAGAAGGATTGCATGACGCTAATAAGATAATAAGAAAAATCGCAGAGATTCTCTCGATTCCTAAGAAGGACGTGCTGATAGCTTCTACCGGCGTGATAGGCAAGAGGTTGCCATTGCCTAAGATAATGGGGGCGCTTGAAGGCCTTGTCTTTGGTCTCAGAAGAGATGGTTCAAGGGATGTGGCAAAGTCATTGATGACGACCGATACGCGCCATAAGGAGGTGGCTGTAAGATTTAAAATGGGTAAGGAAGCGGTGACCATCGGGGCTGTGGCAAAAGGAGCAGGCATGATTCATCCTAATATGGCCACGATGCTTGCTTTTATAACTACGGATGCCGATATCGAAAAAGGGGCTTTAAAAAGAGCTCTCGGTGAATCGGTGACTTCTTCCTTCAATTGCATTACCGTCGACGGCGATACCAGTACCAACGATACCGTATTTATACTGGCGAATGGTTTGGCGAAAAACAGACCCATAAGCGGTAACGGCCCGGATTACAGGGCATTTCAACAGACACTGGCATTTGTGTGCGGATATCTCGCTGAAGCGATAATAAAAGATGCGGAAGGGGCGACCAAATTTGTGACCGTAGGGATTATGGGCGCAAGGACGCCGGAGGATGCGAAGAAAGCGGGATATGCGGTGGCTACGTCGTTGCTGGTCAAAACCGCTCTATATGGAGAGGACCCGAACTGGGGTAGGATAGCCGCTGCGATCGGCAGAAGCGGGGCTCATTTTAGCGAAAGTAAACTGGATATCTGCCTGGGAGGCATAAATGTATTGTCGAACGGGAGGCCCAGAGGGGTGGAGAAGAATGTTCTGAGAGGCATCTTTAGGAAGAGGGATATCTTTATATCTGTAGACTTGCACAGCGGGACGCAGAGCGCCCGTATATTAACAAATGATTTATCAAAAGGCTATATAGACATCAACGCTCATTACACCACGTAAAGCGATTTACGGCGGATGATTTCGCAAAGAGGTAAAGATGGAAAATGCGATAAAGAAGTCTGAAATACTGATAGAGGCACTTCCCTACATTAAAGCTTTTCAGGATAAGTTTATAGTCATTAAATACGGAGGATCGGCCCTCACTAACCGGAAAAAGAGGATTAGGGTTTTGGAGGACATCATATTCATGAGCCTGGCCGGCATGAAACCGGTCATCGTCCATGGAGGGGGCCCGTTCATCAGCAAAAAACTGAAGCGCCTCGGCATGAAGTCGAATTTTATAGACGGGCTCAGGGTCAGCGGCGAAAGGGAGATAACCGTCATACAGGAAGTCCTGACATCCATCAGTAGACGCATCGCAAGGGAGATCAGGGTCCTGGGGGGAAGGGCGCAGAGCATATCCGGGGTCAAGGCGATAAAAGTGAGGAGGCATAGAAAATTCGATCAGCTCGGGTATGTCGGAGAGATAAGGTACGTCGACAGATCTATCATAGAAGGCGTATGCGAGAAAGAGATAATACCCGTTATATCGCCATTGGGCGTCGGTAGGGATAAGCATATATACAATGTGAACGCAGATCAGGCGAGTGCGTATGTCGCCAGGGCTCTCTCGGCGGAGAAACTGGCCTTATTGACAAATGTCGACGGCATTTATAGAGACGGAAAGGACATAAAATCTTTGATCTCCTCTCTTAAAAAGAATAAGGTGCGCACTTTGATAGATAAAGGCGTTATATCGACGGGAATGATACCTAAGGTCAAGGCCTGCGTCGCTGCGATAGGCGGAGGCGTGAAGAAAGCTCATATCATAAACGGCGGGTTGCCCCATGCGCTTTTGCTCGAAATATTCACGGACGAAGGTATAGGAACGGAAGTGGTGAAATGAAGGAGATAGAGAAGATAATAGAGAAGTATGAAAAGTTTATCATGCCCACTTATATTCATTCAAATGTTGCATTTGTAAAGGGCAGCGGCGTCAAGATCTGGGACTCCGAAGGCGAAGAGTATTTGGATTTTTTTCCCGGTTGGGCCGTGAGCGGTCTCGGCCATTGCCATAAAAGGGTGGTCTCCGCCGTGAAAAAACAGGTCAATAGGATTATCCATGTGTCCAACAACTACTATAATGAACTTCAGGCAGATCTGGCCGAGAGGATTGTGCAGCATTCATTCGACGGTAAGGTATTCTTTGCAAATAGCGGGGCAGAGGCAAATGAATGCGCCATAAAGCTTGCGAGAAAATACGGAAGTACTAAAGGGAGATACGAAGTCATCACCATGGAAAAGTCATTTCACGGAAGGACGATCGCTACGATAAGCGCGACGGGCCAGGAGAAGGTCAAACATGGTTTTGAACCCCTCTTGGACGGTTTCAAGACCGTGCCTTTTGACGATATAGGCGCCGTTAGAGGCGCCGTTACAAAAAAGACGATTGCGGTGATGATAGAGCCGATACAGGGAGAAGGCGGGATAAACGTCGCATCCAAATCGTATGTGCGCGAGCTCAGGAGCTTATGCGATGAGATGGGTTTATTGCTGATATTCGATGAGATTCAAACGGGCATGGGCAGGACGGGAGAGATGTTCTGCTATCAACAATATGATGTAGTGCCCGACGTCATGACTCTTGCCAAGTCTCTGGGAGGAGGCACCCCTATCGGCGCATGCGTGGCCGGAAGTAAGATACAAGATACCCTTCTGCCGGGCAGCCACGCCTCGACTTTCGGAGGTAGCCCTTTGGTGTGTGCCGCCGCTATTGCCGTTTTTAAGGCGATAGAAGAGGAAGGTCTCGTCGGCCGCGCAAAGGATATGGGAGGTTATCTTAAGTCAAAACTGAGAGCCCTGAAAAGCGACTTTAATTTTATCAAAGACGTGAGGGGAATGGGGCTGATGCTGGGGGTAGAGCTTTCGATTGAGGGCAACAGGATTGCCCAAGAGTGTTTCGATAGAAAACTACTCATAAATTGCACTCAGGGGAACATTCTGAGGATCATGCCGCCTCTCATAGTCAAGAAGAGGCACATTGATAAAGCTGTATCCGTTTTGAGAGAGGCAATGAGAGCGAACGGCTAAAAAGACAGGTGATATGATGAAGAAAGATCTATTATCCTTAAAGGAGCTGACGCCGGAGGACATAAGTTATATATTCGAGCTTGCTCAAAATTTGAAGGTGGGCATAGGAGAGTTCGAAAAACCTTTGACGGGCAGATCCGTAGGGCTTATATTCCAGAAACCGTCCAATAGGACGAGAGTCTCTTTTGAGGTAGGGATATACCAACTGGGAGGCAACGCCATATACTTGGGGCCGGAAGATATTAAGCTGGGCATTAGGGAAGCGATCAAAGATGTCGCCAGGGTACATTCAAGATACCTTGACGGTATCATAGCCAGGACATTTGCCCACAAGGATATCGTCTCGCTGGCAAAGCACTCGACGATACCGGTATTGAACGGATTGAGCGATTCGTACCACCCTTGTCAGGCGCTCAGCGATATATTTACCATCAAGGAGAAACTGGGCAAGCTTGCGAATGTAACGCTTTCCTATGTCGGAGACGGCAATAATGTTCTGCATTCTCTCATGTATGCGGCGGCTCTCGTAGGCATGGATTTGAGATTTGCGACCCCTCGCGGTTATGAGCCCGATAAAGATGTCGTAGAGGACGCTAAGAAGTTGGCCGAGGCGACCAAGGCGACCGTCAATTACTCCGACTCCCCCGAAGAAGCCGTGAGAGGCGCAGATGTCGTTTACACCGACGTATGGGCAAGCATGGGGCAGGAAGGCGAGCACGATAAGAGGGTGAACGACTTTAAGGATTATCAGATAAACGAAAAATTGTTCGCAAAGGCGAAAAAAGAAGCGCTGTTTATGCATTGCCTTCCCGTTCATAGGGGCGAGGAAGTCGTAAATGCGGTAATAGACGGCCCCAATTCTGTGGTAATCGATCAGGCCGAGAACAGGCTTCATGTGCAGAAGGCTTTGCTCGTCGTGTATGTAGGAGGAAAAAGGAGATATGACAAATAGACGTAAGAGGATCGTTCTTGCTTATTCAGGAGGTTTGGACACCACCGTTGCCGTCAGATGGCTTAAAGGCAGGGGGTACGACGTTATCGCTTATCTCGCGGACGTAGGGCAGGAGAGCGATTTTACGAAGATAAGACAAAGGGCCAAGAAGGCAGGGGCCTGCGAAGTTATAATAGATGATTTAAAAAGAGTCTTCGTTGATGATTTCATATTTCCCGCATTGAAGGCAGGTGCCGCATACGAAAACAAATATCTACTCGCAACGGCGCTGAGCAGGCCTTTGATTGCGATGGGGCTGGTAAATGCCGCTAAAAAATCCGGCGCTCAATACGTGGCCCACGGCTGCACCGGCAAGGGGAACGATCAGGTGAGGTTTGAATTGTCCGTCAAGATGCTCGCTCCGCATCTTTCCGTAATCGCGCCAGTCAGGGAATGGGAGCTTGTCTCCAGAGACCAAGAGATAAGATATGCCAAGACTCACAGATTGCCTATTGACGTAACGAAGAAGAGCCCTTATAGCCTAGATAAAAATTTGTGGGGAGTCAGTATTGAAGCAGGGGCGCTTGAGGACCCGTGGCACGAAGTTCCGCGAGACGCTTATCAGCTCACAAGAGATAGTCACAAGGCGCCGTCAAAAGCGGCGGTGATGGAGATTTATTTCAAAAAAGGCATACCGAAGAGACTTAACGGCAATGGCCTTGACGGAGTGAAACTTATCGAAAAGTTAAACAGCGTCGCTTCGAAATACGGCATAGGAAGGGCGGATCTGGTGGAGAATAGGCTGGTCGGCATTAAATCGAGAGAGATCTACGAAGCACCCGCCGCCACAGTATTGTATTCCGCCCATGAGGCCCTCGAGAATCTGGTATTGGACAGAGAGACATTCCATTTTAAAAATGGAATCGCTGCAAAATACGGCGAACTTGTGTACTATGGCCTTTGGTATACGCCTCTTAAAAAGGCATTGGACAAGTTCATAGACGAAACCCAGAAGAGAGTCACCGGATATGTTAAAGTGAAACTCGAAAGGGGGGCCTTGTCGGTTATCGGCAGAAGATCCGACTATTCCTTATACAATAAAGAACTGGCCACTTACGGAGACGACGATATATTCGATCAATCCCTGGCGAAGGGTTTTATAGATTTATGGGGCATGCCTTACACGGCTATCGGCAAGAAAGGAAAGTAGCTATGAAGAGAAAACTATGGGGCGGCAGATTTGCAAAAGACACAGATCCTCTTGTGGAGAGATTCACGAAATCGATCCATTATGACTATAAACTGGCCAAATATGACGTGGTCGGGTCTTTGATTCATGTCTCTATACTGAAGCAAGCAGGTTTGTTGAAACCGGCAGAGGCCAAGAGGTTGCAGAAGGCGCTCAAAGATATCTACGATGATATAAAGAAGG
>JAFGFD010000077.1 GCA_016931215.1 Candidatus Omnitrophota bacterium | reverse complement strand
GGCGCTCATATCATCGCCTCTCGGCGTGCCCATAGACGTAAGTTCGATTGAATTGAGACTCGACGGCAATAGTGTTACGCCGCGTATCTTGGGCAACGCTTCGAACAGGGCCATTTCGTACACTCCTTCGAGTCAGTTATCGCTGGGAAACCATAACGTGACTCTTAACGGGAGAGATATAAACGGCATTCCGGCGCAGGAGTCGTCGTGGAGTTTTAGTTTAATAGAAGAGCAGCCTCCACCGCCACCTGAACAGAATCCGCCGATTATAACGGATGAAAAGCCCACAGGCAGCATATCTGATTTAACTCCGACTGTAAGCGCGAGGATATATTCACCGGACGCCGTTAATATTATTGCTTCTTCGATAGTAATGAAGCTCGACGGCAATCCGGTTACGTATACCGCATCAGGAAGCGGTTCCAGCCTGACTGTTTCCTATACGCCTTCTTCGGATTTGACTTATGGGAATCATGTCGTATATATGTATGGCGAGGATAGCAGAGGTCTTGGCGTTTCAAAGAATTGGATATTCAAAATTGTTACGGCGGGTTCTTTTGTCGTAACCGTTCCCGAATATATTACCGTAGGCAAAAATTTTATCATGAGGTTAGTCGCGTATGACGTGGAAGGGAATCCTATGAACGGAGAGGGAGGCGGGGAACTATATGCCGAGGATGTTAATATTACAGTAAGCGGTTTTCCCTCACCACAGGGGCGTTTGACCGTTACGAAAGCTAATGCGGGCGAATGGTTGGGAGGCATCTGGTCAAGGACTCAGAAGTATTATAACAGCGGCGAGCACGACTATACATTGACCATAACCGCAACTGACGCCGGAGGCGCCCATGAAGGGATGACAGGATCAGCCGAGACGATTGTGAAACTTCAGGAGCTTGAGGTAAAGCATGTCGGGTCGTGGACGCTAAATAGCGGCATCGGAAGCTGGAATACGTTCAGCTCAGCATATGAAGACACATCATCGTTTTTATGCTGCGCCTGGTATAACGATGACAATGGCTACCGGCGTTTTCACGGAGCCCCTTATGCCGCATACCTGTACTGGATTAAGTTGCCCGATGACCAGCCGGTAAATAACATTCGCATATCTCTACGGATAGGAAGCGATGACACTTTTGTGAGTTCGGTGCATAAAAAAGTCGAGTTTATCCTTGAAAATCAGCACGATATTATACCAAGCGCTCCGCCTGATGTTACGGCAGAAGTTAAAATAGATTACTCTTTCGCTACATTGCAAGGCGCATCCACCCCATATGGCGAGCACAACCTTATTCATGATTATATAGGTGGGGGGCCAACAGAGTAAACGCGTACTATCGCGGCGCTACTCCTTGCGGGGTAAGTACATTGTATACAGGACTTCCCGCCGGCACACGTACTTACACTATCTCAATGGACGAAGAGACAACCGGAGTATGGTTGAGCGCATATGTTCCGAATATTAGAAGTATGGTAAACAAGGTGGCGCCGAGCGCGGTAAGCGCGTTATATAATAAATACGATGGATACGAATGGGAGGTAGGTGCCAATTGCTCGTATAGTATAGTCGGTGTTTATGGTTATTATTTGGAATAGTAAGCTTGAATGCATTAATTCAAAAAGATGTTGCTTGCAACATATAACACGTGGCGTTATAATAAATGCGGGTGGAAGGGAGATTTTCGCGTGTCTACCTTTGGCTGATAGAACATAGATGGCAACTCTTTGAAAACGCTGGAGTTGGGACTAAGTAAAATGTTCACTCTGAAGGAGGTGTGAGATGTTGGTAATTGCGAGGTTATTGGGTATAGTTATATTACTTATGGGCATCTCGATTCTGTTCAATCCCGTTATAATGAAGAACTTGATTACATTTTGGGAAAAGGGAAAGAGGATATATGCAGCCGGAGTTTTGAGACTGATCTTCGGAGTTATATTCTTATTGATTGCATCCCAAAGCAGAAAACCTATTATCGTGACCATTATAGGTCTACTTTTTCTAATCGGAGGAATCATTATCTTTGGCCTAGGAGAGAAGAAGGTAAAGGCCATTCTTAAGAAATATCAGGAGACCCCTGCTTTGACCTGCCGGATACTATCGCTTATCGCGGTAGTAATCGGAGCCGTCATAGTGATGAGCGTGTAGCTATGTAAAAACCGCTTATCTCCGGCGGAGCAGGTCCGGCAAACCGCTTGTTGTAACTCTTTATCCCGCGGCGTGTTGCGGCAAGGAGAACGCCAAGTCCAGATGGACTCGGTACTTCCTCGCGCATTTCGCGCTCGGTCGCGTCCCCATAACGAGGAATGCTCCCATGACAAGGCAAGAGAGATTCGTCGTCATCTTTTTGATAATAGGCGCTGCAGCAGGTTTTTCTTACTCATATTATAAAGAATTTTACCCGCCGATAAATATCAATTTTAAGAAACCATTTCACGAGAATACCCCTGAGGCCAGACGGCTCGATGAGATAATAGATGAGGCCAAGACGGTCAATCTCAATACCGCAACTGCAACGGAGCTCACCAGACTCAAAGGCATCGGCCCAGCACTGGCGCAAAGAATTGTAACATATCGACGCGAGAACGGCCTCTTCGGCGAGATCGAGGAGGTAAAAAACGTCCGCGGCATAGGGCCGGACAAATTTCTCGATATAAAAGATCATATAACAGTAGAATGAATAGACCATTTTTCCTGCTCGCCATAGTACTCTCCGTTTTTATATTGATTTTCCACTTTTTCTTCGAGGTCGAACCTTTCGGTCCGGGTCACGTATCAAATTTCGTTTCAAACACCCCGAGAAGCGTTTCAATTCAAGGTGTCATAATAGACGACCCCTCTTACAGAAGAGATTTCTTTAAGGATGTTCAGTTTTTTACCTTACGTCCGGAATTGATTAAAGTCGGAAGGATTTGGTACCCGTCTTACGGCAAGATACGGGTTGAATGCGACGCCAAAAAGGCTCTGAGATACGGGGATGAGTTACTGTTTGAGACGAAGTTGAAGGCTCCCAAAGCCGGGATCTCGCCCTCATTCGATTACAAAGAATATCTGGAAAGAGCTGGCATTTATGCCGTTGCCAGCTCATCGGAGAAAGACACCGTCGTCGTCCTGAGAAATAGGACCGGAGTTGTCAAAAGGCTCGCCCTCGCCTCCCGAGAACGGATTGAGGGGGTTATCGAGGATCTCTTCAGAAAGCCGGAGAGGTATTTTTTATCGGCGGTTCTTTTGGGAGACAGAGAAGGACTTCCCCAGGAGTGGAAAGAGGATTTCATAAAGACGCAGACGATGCATCTGTTGGCAATAAGCGGATTGCACGTGGGAATAATAATCTTTATCATACTTTTCGTCGTCGGTATATTTGGCTTGCCGCGAAAAGCCAAATTCGCAGTAGCCATAGTAGCGCTTCTTTTTTATTCTTTTATTGTCGCAGCGAGGCCTTCAGTGGCAAGGGCTACCATAATGGGACTCGTCGTTCTGTCTTCGTATATCTTTAACAGGGATACCGATATTTATAACTCTCTGTGGCTTGCCGCCTCGATCATCCTCGTATGCAACATAGACGAGCTCTTCGACGCAGGATTCATATTTTCTTTTGTCTCGGTACTCTCCATAGCTTATCTTACGCCTCACCTCAATAGGGTTTTGCATATAGCCAAAATCGACAGGACCAAACCTGTTTTAAACGCCGTCTTTTATTCTTTGAATCTCGCTTCGGCCTCTGCGGCGGTGTGGATCGGGCTATTGCCTCTGAATATGAATTTTTTCGGCATAATAGCACCCATGGCGATATTGGTCAATGTCTTTACCATTCCCTTACTTTTCGCGGTAATAGTGTTTGCGATAAGCGCGCTGGCCTTAGGCGCCGCACTTCCTTTTTTAGGTTACTTCTTTGCCGAAAGCGCGGAGTTATCGACCGATATCTTAATTGCTTCTTTGAAGGCGGTGTCGGATATTCCGCATACATATTTTGAAACCGGGAAGATCGCGACACCTTGGGTATTACTTTATTATATTGTCCTAATTTCATTTTTCGGATACTTTAAGATTAAGAGCATGTTACATAAAAGTCAAAATTTCGTAACTTCTATTGACAAGAAATATTGACTGTGGTATACTTAACATGAATTTAAGGGGATAAAAAGGATGCTTAATCAACAACCAGAAAGACGTAAATCCACGAGGGTTAGCTCTGTCGTGCCGTTGCAGTATAAAAAGCTGAAAGAGCTTTCAGAAGGCACCATAGGCGCCATTACCAGGGACGTATCCGAGGGCGGTACGATGTTTATAGCCAATGAATTTTTGCCTTTGGCAACTCGTCTTGTAGTGGAGCTTTTTCTGCCGGCTCAACCCAAGCCCATAAAAGCGATATCCAAGGTAGCCTGGATTAGAAAGATGCCTGGCGGAGACCAGTATGAGATAGGCAACCAGTTTTTGGAGGTGGGCAGGAGCGACAAGAACGAACTCTCGAATTTTATAAAGAAGGTGGAGGTAGCTACGCCGTAACTTTGCGTACTCTCATATCTTAGCGGGTGTAAGGGTTTGTCATGAGGACGAACCCATTTTTTTTGACATTATATTATAGGGCAGAAAAAGGACACGCGGACTTATCTATAAACAATGTGGCGCAATGACCCAATCTCGTTTTTAAGTTGATTAAAAACGGGAGTTTGATATAATAATGCAGATATGCCAACATTATATTCAATTATATTAGGATTATTGCAGGGTATAACAGAGTTTCTTCCTATCAGCAGTTCGGCACATCTTGTCATACTGCCGTATATTT
>JAFGFD010000009.1 GCA_016931215.1 Candidatus Omnitrophota bacterium | reverse complement strand
GAAACGGCCATATCCGCATCCATCATGGTCTCCTTCATCTCGTCGGCACCTAAATCGTACCTTATATCTGTCTTTTTATCCGCCAAACGACTCAACTCTTCGCCATAGCCCGCCATTTTGCCGACTACAACGTCCTTCCTTAAATGGGGGAATTCCGCGCATAGGTATCTCAGTATCCTGGCTGTCATGCGCTTGGAATCATCGCCTCCGAAAGTCACCATGATTCTTTCCGGTCTTTCCCTTATAATCTTTCCGGAATCCTTCCAGAACTCCCTACGTATAGGGATATATTGACTTCCCAGAAGATATACGATGTCAACCCCTCTCGGATAATCGAGGCCCTCTGCGTAAACGGAGCCGTTTATCACATGTCCGCGAGGATATGCCATCCTATTATTGTCATCGATATAAGCCGCTACCGCTACCTTGTCCGCAATCAACCGGTACGCCGCAGGAGTGGCTATGTAAGAATCTATTATGGCTATAGATGCACTCTCAAGGATATCAAGCAGGGCATCTCTTTCCTCATGCCAATTCAATATTCGATGCGGTTTCCACCGTAAAGCGCCCGCTAGTGACGCGTCCCCCTTGATGACCAATTCGGGAAAGATGCCGCGTTCCGCAAAGGCGTCGCAGAGCGAGATACACCTTGTTATGTGGCCTATCCCTATATTGGTGCCGCCTTCAGTCAGTATTATGACCTTTACACTCATGCCTTCCTCTATTTAAGCGCCTTATCGTTCAGCGGAGATTTAGAATGACCTCTTTGGGATTTCACATTACTATTTATATGCTCAAGCTCGGGTCTTCGCGCCAAGAACTCTACGATATCCTGCATGCGGAAATCGAGTCTCTCGGAATATACGCCTTCTATGACTGCTTTTATAAATTCAAAATCCTCTCGTCTGTCTAGCGTCCAGCGCTTGCCGCTCAGATCCGCGGAATTGCTAACGTTCTTCTGCCTGAAGATCTCCGGATGTTTGATCATATAAGGCGTGACGTGCTCTCTCTCCGGCTGAAGCCTCGCGTTTTCCCATGCCTTTTCCAGCGCTGAAATCCCAAAGACCTCCACATCCAGTCCGACCGGAAAAGTCCTCTCAAGCACGTTCGAGCAATAATCCGGACTGCTCTTTAGATATTCCTCCGATACGCGGTCGATGACACTCGGGTCGATGAGAGGGCAATCGGCCGTTATCCTTGCGATATGCTTGGCGTCATATTCGCGCGCGCATCTATAATACCTGTCAAGGACGTCGTCTTCCGAGCCTCGGTAAGTAATCACGCCGAGGTCCCGGCCAAGTTCGTCAACCGCATTGTCATGATGTCTTTCTGTCGTAGCGAGAATGACCTTGTCGATAGTGCGCGCCTGCATAGTCCGTCGTATTACATATTCCAAAACGGTCCTTCCTTTTATCTTCAGCAAGACCTTCCCCGGCAATCTCGATGAACCCGTTCTCGCTTGTATAATAGCCGTGATCTTCATCTTATGTCCTCGGTCTTGGGGTTTGAGCCTGGCTTTTCCAAAAGAAACATCGCATCCTCGATATCCTGATTTACGTATTTTATTCTCTTTTTTTTCACGAGTGATAATTTGTCGCATGTCTCCAGATATAATTTGGCAAAGTCGGCCTTCCAGAGCATATTATCTTTTCCTCTGTACTCCACCTCTATATAAGACTCGTTGTAATATTCAAAACCCCATATGTAACGCCTTGAACATCTATATATCTCTCTCATGACTTTTTCTATGTCGGAAGGCGCTATATGAATCAAGACGCCCGAGGTAAAGACCAGGTCAAATTGAGCTGTCTTAAACGGCAGAGTGAATGCAGAGCCCTGAATGATATATGTATCCTCCATGCGTTCCTTTGCAAGTTTGGCGGCGTAGCTGTTCAATTCTACTCCGCAAAGATTGCGGAATCCCATCTTCCGCAGCAATGCAAGCTGGTTGCCTACATTCGAGCCTACTTCGAGAATAGAACTGTCGCGTCTTATCCCGTCTAAAAAAATCTCGTTCAGCCGGCTTCTGGATATCCCATATTGGCGCGTATAGAGGTCATCTAACCGGCTTAAAGACATCTTATTCCTATCCGTATAATTGTCTCCGAATCCGCCTTTCCAGGCCGATATCTGGGATGTGGTTTTAATCTTATCTTCCATATCAGATTCCTTTTACCGTCTCAATAACATATCTTACGTCTTTATTCTTCATAGACGGATGCAGTGGTATGCTAATCTCCCTTTCGTAAAAATCTTCGGCCTTCGGACATATGCCCTTCCGGTAGCCGAGACTCTCATAGTATGGATGCAGATACACTGGGATATAATGGACTTGAACCAATAGTCCTTTCTGGCGCAGTTGATTGAAGACCTTCTTCCTCTTATATCTCGGGGCCGCCTTCTTATTTACCCTTACCGGATAGAGGTGCCACGCCGAATTTATCTCGTTCCTCTCGCGAGGCAATTCCAACCAAGAAAGGCCGGAAAACACCTTATTATATTCGGTCGCTATCTCACGCCGCCTCCGAATGAAAGAATCCAATCTCTTCATCTGAATAATACCCATAGCACATTGGATATCCGTGATACGATAATTGAACCCCAGAAACTGCTGTTCATAATACCACGGCCCTTTGACCTCCGCTGCCTCAGGCGTAGACCACGGACCGTCTTTAGTGATCCCGTGATTTCTCAGCATCAAAAGCTTTCTATATAGTTCTTTGCTGTTTGTCAAGACGGCTCCTCCCTCACCCGTAGTTATGGATTTAACGGGATGGAAGCTGAATACAGTCATGTCCGAATAGCGGCATGAGCCGATCTTTGTATCCTGATACGTGGCTCCGAGGGCGTGCGCAGCGTCTTCTATCACAATCAGGTTATTTTTCTTGGCAACCGCGTTTATTCTCTCGAGGGCCGCGGGATGGCCGGCAAAATGGACGGGTATTATAGCTTTGGTCATTCCTGTAATATGCCGCTCTATTTCTATCGGATCGATATTCGCCGTGTCCGTTTCGATATCGGCAAAGACAGGCCTTCCGCCGCAATACAAGACGCAGTTCGAAGATGCCGCAAAGGTGATCGGAGAAGATATGACTTCGCTACCCCCGGAGATCTCTGCGGCAAGACACGCTATATGCAAGGCCGCCGTCCCGCTGGATACGGCTACGGCGTATCTGGCGCCGGTATAAGAACAAAGCGCATCTTCGAATTCCCTTATTTTCGGACCCTGCGTTATCCAGTCCGACTTTAAAACCTTGGTTATCTCCTGTATCTCATCCTTCTCGATATATTGGCGGCTATACGGTATGGGCTTCGTATCTTTCATAGGGAGCCTTTCCAACCTCCTTTATAATAGTCTGGATCTCCTCCAGCTTAAGCCAATTTTCATTATCATCGCTGCGGTACGCAAAGTCCTCCGGCAAAGATTCGCATTTTTCGTATTTTTTATGCACTTCTTTTCTTTCGAAAAATTGCGGCAATATCACGTACAGTTTCTTATATCTCTTCGACCTTCTGGCCTCATCGCTCGATATCAATACCTCGTTTATCTTTTCGCCCGGCCTTATTCCCGTGATCTTGAAGCTGAATCCCGGGTCGATAGCCTTGGCCAGATCCACGATCTTCATCGAAGGTATTCTTGGAACAAATATCTCTCCGCCTTCGGCTTCGCTTAGAGCCTCGAGAACCAGCTCTGCGCTTTGATCGAGGGTCATCCAAAAACGCGTCATCCTCTTATCTGTGAGCGGAAATTCCCTGATCCCCATATTTTTTAGTTTTAGCAAAAGCTCTATTATGCTGCCGCGGGAAGCGACTACGTTACCGTAGCGGACGACCGAGAATTTTGTGCGGTTTCCGCCGTAAGCGTTGGCGTCGACAAAAATCTTCTCTGCCACCAATTTGCTCGCTCCGTATAGATTTATAGGATTTACGGCCTTATCCGTAGACAGCGCTATCACCTTTTTCACATTCCTGTCTATGGCGGCTTCCACCACATTATCGGACCCTATGATATTTGTCTTGACCGCTTCCATAGGATTATATTCCAAGGCGGGCACCTGTTTAAGCGCGGCGGCGTGTATAACGTAATCGACCCCCTCAAACGCCCTAAAAAGCCTTGTTTTGTCTCTGATGTCCCCTATAAAAAAACGGATATTGTACTTGTTCTCGGGAAACTTCTTTGCCATCTCATGCTGTTTGAATTCGTCCCGGCTGAATATAATCAGCTTGCTTACCTTATATCTCGAAAACACTATCTCTGTAAATTTCTGACCGAAAGAACCGGTCCCGCCCGTTATAAGAACGACCCTGTTATCCAACATTGCTACCCTCCTCCAACTTGACCTCGACGACCTTTTCGCGATTTACGATATAATCTTCGTATTCCTTTTTTAAATTGTTATATTCTTTTTCTTTCACCTTTAGAAAATAATACGTAAGCATCATCTTTTGCTCGAATCCCTTGGGCGTCAGTATGTACTTGAGTTTGCGGGTCTTTTTTGGGTTCCTCGAAAAACTCATGATTTTGATGACGCCCTTCTTTACCAATTCCTTAAGCAGATAATTTGTCTTGCCCAATGATATGTTGAGCCTTTGGGAGAGGATGCGTTGATTGAGCTTTGGGTTGGTCTCGATCTCCTTAATCAATCGAAGCGTCTCTTCCCTATAGGTATTTTCTCCGTTCATTTACCAAACTCCTTATTTAAAGATTTCGATTATACTAGCAGGATAGACGAATTTCTACTGAGCGCGATCGCGCCTTATCCTCAGATATGCTCTGATATCTCGCATCCAGCTCACCTCTTATCCTTACCGCGTAATAGGTTCTCGAGTTCTTCTCTTTTTACTTTCCATTCCTTTTTAGACAACTCCATCACGGAGATGTCATCTTCGCTTCTTATCGATAGCCTCTTTTCTTTAAAGCCGAATTTGCGATATAACCCTATCGCTCTATCGTTGTCGGTCAATACAAGAGTAGTGAGATAATCCATGTCCATATCACTGAAGGCTAAATCCAAGAATTTATATAACACCGCTTTTCCAAGCCCCTTGCCCAGATATGTGTCCTCCCCTATGTAGAAACCCCAATCTGAGATCTTTTTTTCGTAATCGATATCGTTAAGGTATACTGCCCCGATAGGAGTGTCTTCTGAAAATACGATCCAGAATTTGATCCTCAGATCGCTGCCGAGGTTGGTGAGCCATTTATTGTGCTCCTCTTCCGAAATTATCTCCTGGCCGATCATACATCTTCTTATGTGCTCTTTATTGCGCCAATATCTTACTCTTTGTTTCGTCTCCGGGTCTACCTTCAATATATCTACGAATTTAACCGAGTGCATATCATTACCCTCGTTTTTTGTTAAGGTTTTCACCCTTAAGTTATTTTCTCAGCCTATATTATCGGCTTTATAAGGTGCATGAATACAACCTGTATCATTAGAAGAAGTTAAATATGTTCACTGATTGAACAATAGTATATAATAAGCACCTACCAAAGTCAAGTATAAACACTTTTTTGTTCAATTTTTGAACGATTGAACGATTGGGACGGTTCTGCAGTTGAATATAAACCTGTCCCGCGGCTGAACCGGAACCTGTCACCCTCTTGGCATTCTTTCTTTGCAAGGGGACGGGCTTCCGCATAAACTCAGAACCGTCCCGGTTTACGGTTTCGGTTTATGGTTTGCCAATTTTTGAACGATGGCGAGATGTCTGTTATATGGGGTCTACGTCCACTGTAAGTGTCGTTCGCGAGAACCTGCCGTGGGTCTGGAGCGCTTCCTTCAACTGGCGGGATGTCTTGAGACTATCTTTCGTCTTTATCATAACATTCCAAATATATCTATTTCGTATCCTCGGTATTATACCTGCCGTAGGTCTGAGGAAAGTTGTTCCTTTTGCCTTTATCTTTTTTTTAAGATACTCGACAAGCTCCCTTG
>JAFGFD010000076.1 GCA_016931215.1 Candidatus Omnitrophota bacterium | reverse complement strand
CGTTTTTTAGACACTTTTAAAATGATTTTACCTAAGTATCCAAAAAATATAGACCTTTCTTAAGTCCGTTACTATTATATCATATATATATTAGGTTGTCAATGCATACAAATCTAACTTTTTTCACTTTAACTTCTCCAAGATTTTTCGTCTATTTTACCCAAATCCAAGAGTCTTGCTGAGTAGATTTTGCTATATTTTACCCTAACTCTGAGCTTTTCCACATTTCAGAATCAGGATTGACGCACGCGGCTATCCTAAGCTTGGCTCGGCAGAGTTCGTTAGAATAGCGCTACCTATTTGTATTATCAAATGTCAGTGTTGTTGAAATTTATTAGGCCGAGAAGTCATTTTAGCTATATTAAGATATAACTTTTTAAACTCTTTATAAGACAGGTTTAATTATAACACAAAAAACGTATTTATGTCAACTTTTTTTTCGTTTTTTTACAATTTTTTCAAGCATGTGAATTTTTTGCAAATTTTGACCAAAAATTGTGTTCTTATCTTTTTTTTGAAATTGCTATTGTGTGCCACGATTTGCTGATGCCTCTTCATCCGCGGAGTATCTTTCAATAGCCATTGACTAATCCCTTTTTTTTTGATATATTTTTGCCTATATGGTAGTTGAAGACAGAAACAATATATTCATAACCGGCGCTACCGGTTTCCTGGGCATTCACCTCATAAAAGAGTTCTTGCAACATATGGACAACCGAATATACGTCCTTGTCCGGGGAATCGATTCATCCCATATAGAATCGCGCAAAAATGAGTTGATTTCGCACCTATTGCGCATGGGTGTCGACGGTAAAATATCTTCGAGGATCACCGCGGTATCCGGCGATATCACATGCGAAAACCTCGGTTTGCGTGATGTTGATCTTGATTATATGTCAAGTAAGATCGATACTGTTTACCACTGCGCCGCTGTCTGCAACTTTGGCTGCGATATCGATGAGATACGTAACGTGAACGTAAAAGGGACCGAGCGCCTATTGAAGCTTACATTGAATTGGCATAGTCAAGGACGGCTTAAAGACGTCAATCATATAAGCACCGTCTACGTCGCAGGCAACCATGCGGGGAGATTTCATGAAGACGAGATTTCAGTCTCTCAGACATTCAACAATACATATGAGCAAAGCAAATTCGAGGCGGAACTCGCCGTGGACGCATACAGAAAAAAAGGTCTTCCTGTTACGATATACAGGCCGAGCATTATCATTGATACCATTCCTCCGACTACGCACATAATACCAGGACTGGTGCGGCTTCTGGCCATGTTCATATTGGAGTTATTTCCGGAGATCCCGGCAGATGAAGAGACCGAACTAAACCTGATTCCCGTAGACGATGTGGCGAAGATAATACACATAATATCAAACTCAGGCAGGAGTATCCTCAACCAAAACTATCATGTAGCGCATACGTCAGCTATTAAGCTCGGCACATTATTAAACGAAAGCAGCCGGTTCTTTGGTTTTAAGAAGCCTAAGTGTATACCTGTAAAGGAGTTCCGAATCGACTCTATAGGAACTTCTCGTCAAAAAATCATCGGCCACTTCACGCCTTATCTAAATCAGAGATTGTCTTTCGATATGAGAAATACTCTATCCATTTTAGAAAAATTCGGGTATAATATACCTATCTTAAGCGGCGAGCGCCTCATGCAGGCGTTTGAATACTATCGCTCAAAAGGAATATCGCCAAGTCCGAGTACGGCAAAGGCCTTCATATGAAAAACCTGGTCGTCATCAATACACTTTGCTATAACAAGAAAAAGTCCGGCGGCGTAAAGTACGTCTTGGAGACCATAAGCATGATGACCGGTACCGAGGTCGTCTTTACAGGATATCCCGGCCATGCGGAAGAGTTGGTGAGAAAGGCTTCGTCTTGTGACATGATTGTTGCCGCAGGCGGAGATGGTACTATATTCGAAATAGTAAACGGCATGAATAGAAGTTCTCAGATCCTGGCGATCATACCCCTTGGCACAGGCAATAATCTCGCGCGAGACCTGAACATAACTCTGAGAAACGTCCCTTTCATAATAGGCAGCGACATCAAGTCAAGTATAGATATCATCAATTGCTCCGTAACCACCGAGAAGGGTAAGCTTAACAAGTGCGTAATGAGTACCTCGGGCCTAGGCTTTGTCTCGCGCGTGGCTGATATGGCAAATAGATTTTTGAAAATAGGCGATGCAATTTGTTATCATGTGGCCGGATGCCTTATGGTGGCCCCTCAAAGGATCATCAAGGCAGAGGTGCGGTTTGACAACGGACCGAAAGAGCGGATCGCATTTACGAATTTTATCTTGAATAACGCCCGGCACGCGGGTAATCTATGTATATTCCCGGAAGCAAAAATCGATGATGGCAGACTCAATATGTTGATGTATAAAGCGGGTGTCTTTAAGCAATGCATATGGAATCTAGGGGTGTTTACAAACAGACATTTTTACAACCGTGGCAGAAGAACAGTCAAAAAACTCGAGGTGGAATTGACAAGACCTGAGAACCTCATGTGTGACGGCGAGATCATAAGAGGCGTGACGGGAGTGATCTACGATGTAGAACCCATGGCTCTCAGGGGACGTTTCTCCTCGACGCAACTCTAAGCAAAACAACAAGTTGCGACAGGCGCTGTGCCGGACCTGTCCCCTTTTAGGAGGGATATTAGCAAAAGATGTTCCCTTACGTTACCATAATGGGAAAGATATTTGAAATCTACGGCCTCTCCATTTTATTGAGCTTTGTAACAATATTGACTCTTACGCTCCTGTGGCGGCCCAAAGAGATAGCTGCAAAATTCGTCTTTGGAGCGTTTCTCGTAAATTTCCTCTTTGCATTCTTCGGCGCAAATCTTCTAAATATCCTCATGCATCTCGGTGAACACAAAGGGCAGAGTATAGGCGAGATATTCAGCAACTCCGGCGTGGCGTATCTTGGGGCTCCCGTACTAGGTCTCTTCGCATTCTGGGTATACTGCAAGATCATAAAGATACCCTTTCTCGTATTTGCGGATTATGCGGCGCCCTTCTACATGCTCGACCGGGCAATAGGAAGGGTCGGCTGTCTTGGATACGGCTGTTGTTACGGAATACCTTCGAATCTTCCCTGGGCGTACACCTTCAGGAGCTGGGGCATCACTGAATTCGTTCCACGCCATCCTACACAGGCCTATGCTATCATCGCGGCGCTCTCGATATTCTTTGCGAGCAGATACTTTTATAAAAAGACAAAAAGTGTCCCGGGCGTCTTCGATCTGGATTACAAAAAGGCGCCTATATCCGGGATCACGTTCTTCTTCGTGATATTTTTCTACAGTCTACTAAGATTTCTCAATGAATTCTTAAGAGCGGAAGGGCCTTATATGATAGGTATCTTCAAGTATTCACATCTCGCTCTTTTGCTCTTTCTGATTGTATCGGTGGTCTTCTTGGTTCGCTTAATAACGGCCTCACCCTCAAAAAAAGACCTTATTGCGATTCTTAGATCCGCCTCTCTCAGATTGGCCATTTGGCTTGTGATAATATCCGGTGTGT
>JAFGFD010000075.1 GCA_016931215.1 Candidatus Omnitrophota bacterium | reverse complement strand
GCTCGGCGGCGGGACAGGTTTGTGCTCGGCGGCAGAACCGTCCCGGAAAACTGAACTGAAAAAGCAGAGGGAAGAAAAAGGAGACAGAAAAGCATGTTATTGGGGGTAGTTACCTTGCTGTGCGGCGGTGACTGCCCCCGTAACATTTTTGGCTTTACAAATTTTAACACCAGGGGTATAATCTAATGAAATAAGTTTATTGAACGCTTCTGGCTTCATGGAATAGACCATGGTGAAGCTAATTTGAAAATCGTATGCCTGGGTTTTCACTCAGGCGTTTTTTATCTAGGCCATGCAAAATACCACCGATCTTAAGAACACCCCTCTTGTCGACGAGCATGTCAACCTCAAGGCAAAGATGGCGCCTTTTGCCGGCTGGAATATGCCTATCCAGTATGAAGGCATCATCTCCGAGCATCTCCATACAAGACAAGTCGCATCCCTATTTGATATCTGCCACATGGGAGAATTTTATTTTAAAGGCGATGCACTCTCCTCGGGACTGGACAGAATCTTTTCCTTCTCTTTGAACGATATTCCGATGAAAAGATGCAGGTACGGGGCGATCCTGAATGAAAAAGGAGGCATAAAGGACGACCTCATAGTATATAGGATTTCCCTCGACGAATGGATGATAGTCGTAAACTCCGCTACCATAGAGAAAGACAAAAAACATATCGAGAGCCATTTGAAAAAAGGATCTGAATTCAAGAATCTTTCGGGAGAAACGGCTAAACTGGATTTGCAGGGCCCTCTATCTAGAGACATAATATCAAAACTTATAGACCCCGCTGCGGCTAAATTGAAATATTATTCGTTCGATTATTTCGATATATTGGGTGAGAGGAATATAATCTCAAGGACCGGATACACGGGTGAATTGGGTTACGAATTGTACATAAGCTCGGGGAAAGTAGTTGAGTTGTGGAGACACCTTCTTAAAGACAAAAGGGTAAGACCGGCCGGACTCGGCGCAAGGGATACATTGAGGCTGGAGATGGGCTACACGCTTTACGGTCAGGATGTGGATGAAGAGACGACTCCGTTAGAGGGAAATCTCGAGAGGTACTTGAATTTTAATAAAGAGTTTATCGGTAGGGACGCTCTATTTAGGCAGAAGGAGAAGGGTATCTCGAAGATATTGATTGCGTTCAAGGCGCAGTCGAGAAGGGCGCCTCGGCATGGATATTCTATTCTTAAGGACGGCAAGGAGATAGGCATAGTTACCAGCGGCAGCTTCTCCCCGAGCATCTCTTGCGGCATAGGGCTTGGGTATGTGGATATCCGTCATTCGAAGAACGGCGAGGCGATTCTGATAAAGAGCGGCCCTACGGAGATAGAGGCTACAATATGCGAAAAGCCGTTTTATAAAAATACGTCCATTCGCTTGCGAATGAATCGTCTTTTCTAATATTGATTTAGGTCTTTCCTGTGATATAATGAATCAGGGACAGGACTTGTTTATGGGACACTTCTCGATGATTAAAAACACTATCGGGAAGAGAAGCGTCCCATTCCTCCTCCGGAGGAAACCGATCCGCATTCAGAAACATAGGAGTTAAAATGAAGATACCGGACAATCTTTTGTATACTAAAGAGCACGAATGGGTGCTCATCAACGGCAAGAAGGCAAAGATGGGCATAACGGATTTTGCACAGGAACATTTGGGGGATGTCACTTATGTCGAGCCCCCCGACGATAATAAGGCGGTAAAGCAATTCGAAATGGTTACGACCATTGAAAGCGTCAAGGCGGCCAGCGATGTGTACGCACCATTGTCGGGAAAAGTGACTCAATTCAATTCTTCGCTTGAGGCATCTCCCGAGCTGATAAACAAGTCGCCATATGAAGACGGCTGGATAGCACTCATTGAGTTGAGCGATGAATCAGAAAAGAAGAATCTCATGAATAAGAGCCAGTATGAAGAATATGTGACTAAGCTCTCAACGCGGGAATGACGGTTGCTTTGGTTTACGGTTAATGGTTTATGGTTTACGGAAAAGAAAAATCCCCGTTCACCGTACACCGTTAACCATCAACCGATGTTATTAGCAGGTAAAATGAGTAATTATTATACCCCTCATACGGAAGATGACATCAAATCGATGTTGGATACCATAGGCGTCGGTTCCATTGAGGAGCTCTTTAAAGACATAAAAGGTGAATTAAGACCCAAGTCGTTCAATATCCCCGAAGGAAAGTCCGAGCTGGAGGTATTGACGCACTTTAATAGACTTGCCTTTAATAACTGCGCCGGAATAGTGAAATTCCTGGGCGCAGGTTTTTACGATCATTATATCCCATCGGTAGTAGATATGCTTTCCGGGAGGTCCGAATTCTATACGGCCTACACCCCTTATCAACCGGAATGCTCCCAGGGCACCCTTCAGGCGATATACGAGTACCAGAGCGCCATATGCGCCCTTACAGGGATGGAGGTGGCAAACGCATCACTCTATGAAGGCGGTACGGCGCTGTATGAAGCAGCAATGCTCTCCTCGAGATTAAAGAATAGAAATAAGATAGTTGTTGACAGCGGCGTAAATCCTATATATAGGCAGATGCTTCATACATATACCCAGAACCTCTCCATGGATTTTGTAGAGATTTCCGTGAGCCATGGCCGCTCGACGCGCAGCGACATGCTGAAATATATAGACGACAAGACGGCGTGCGTAATATTACAGAATCCGAATTTCTTCGGCGCGATAGACGACCACTCAGACATAATAGATAAGGCTCATTCGCACGGCGCCCTGGCTGTGGAGTCCGTATATCCCATCTCCCTGGGATTATTGAAGACACCGGCTGAGATGGGCGCGGATATCGTTACCGGAGAGGGGCAGAGCATGGGCATGCCTTTATCTTTCGGCGGGCCGTATCTCGGTTTTATGGCGGTAAAGAAAGAACTCGCACGAAAGATACCGGGGAGGATCGCCGGCGCTACTCTCGATACTAAAGGAAAGCGCGGTTTCGTGCTCACTTTGCAGACTAGAGAACAGCACATAAGGCGCGAAAAGGCAACGTCGAACATCTGTTCCAATGAAGCACTATGCGCCCTGAGGGCCGTTATATATCTATCCGTACTTGGCAAAGAAGGTATTCGCGAGCTCGCTCGATTAAATCACGATAAAGCAGAATATGCCAAAGAGAAAATAGCAAAGATCAAAGGCGTTGAAGTCAAGAGGAGCTCGCCGACATTCAATGAGTTTACGGTACTTTTACCGAAGAATGCCTTTAATGTGACGGAAGGGTTGATAAAGAATAATTTCCTTGCCGGGCTACCTCTCGGAAGGTACTACAAAGGCATGGATAATTATTTGCTTGTGGCGGTTACCGAGAAGAGGACAAAGCAAGAGATAGACGGTTTCGCCGAAGCTTTGGGAAAGGCGTTATGAAGTTAATATTCGAGAAAAGCGTGGCAGGGAGAAGAGGGGTAACGCTGCCGCGGCCGGATGTCCCCAAGAGGGCTATAATCGACGGGAAATACACCAGAAAAGACGCTGCCCCTTTGCCTGAAGTCTCCGAGCTCGATGTTGTAAGGCATTTTACCAATCTCTCCCGCAGGAATTTTTCTGTGGACACCAATTTCTATCCTCTGGGATCGTGCACAATGAAGTATAATCCTAAATTCACGGAAGCCATCGCGGGGTTCCCTGGTTTTACAGAACTTCATCCGCTTACGTCGCACTTGGGTCAGGCCGCTATGCTTGTGCAGGGGGCGCTCGAGGTACTCTACTATATAGAACAACTGCTCGCCGAGATTACCGGTATGAAAGAGATGACAACGGAGCCGCTCGCAGGGGCGCACGGCGAACTAACGGGGATAATGCTCATAGCGGCCTATCACAGGGACAAGGGAAATAAAAAAAGGTTTGTTATCGTTCCGGATTCATCGCATGGCACCAATCCCGCCACTGCGGCAATCGCCGGTTATGAAATCATATCCGTACCGACGGGAAAAAACGGCTGCATGGATATGGAATCTTACAAGGCAAAACTCGGCAAAGAAGTGGCGGCGGTCATGCTGACATGCCCCAATACACTCGGTATCTTCAATACTGACATAAAGGAAGTTGCGGAGCTGGCCCACAGATACGATGCCCTTATGTATTATGACGGGGCTAATCTCAATGCCATGCTAGGGAAATGCAGACCCGGCGATGTAGGGTTTGACGTTGTGCACTTGAATCTTCATAAGACTTTCTCCACCCCTCACGGGGGAGGAGGACCGGGGGCAGGGCCCGTGGGCGTAAGCGGGAAGCTGGTCGATTATCTCCCTGTGCCCAAGGTCGTTAGAAACGATAATGGTACGTATGCTTTGAGTGAAAAGAAGCCAAAATCGATAGGCCGAATAGCGCCGTTTTACGGCAACTTTGCGGTTTTACTTAAGGCATATGCTTATATCATGCTTCTCGGAAGAGAGGGTCTAATAACGGCCAGTGAACGCGCGGTCTTAAACGCGAATTATTGTCTCGCTAAACTGAAAGATGTGTACGAATTGCCTTTTGAAAGGACATGTATGCATGAGTTTGTAATATCGGCTTCCCGGCAGTTAAAACACGGAATCCGGGCCATAGATATCGCGAAGTTTTTGATAGATCGCGACATACACCCACCGACGGTATATTTCCCTCTTATCGTAAAAGAGGCATTGATGGTAGAACCTACGGAGACTGAAACTAAGGAGACATTGGACAGGTTCGTCGAAGTCATGAGAGAAGCTGCCAAGCTTGCCGAGGACGATCCTGAAATATTGAAGAACGCTCCTACGAATATGCCGGTCTCGAGACTCGATGAGGCCAGAGCGGCGCGCGAACTCAATTGCAGCCATATATGATACTCAAAGATATCTCATTTACATACGCACAGGAGAATATTTCGTACGACCAGACGATTCTTGAATTGGCCGAGGCGGGGTCTTCCGAAGAGGTACTGAGGTTTTGGGAATCCGAGACATACTTTGTCGTCTTGGGAAGGGCCTCAAAAGCCGAAGTCGACCTCAATATGAGAAATATTTCTCGGGACGGCATAGAGGTCATAAGGCGCGGATCTGGAGGAGGAACGGTTTTACAGGGTCCGGGCTGCTTGAATTATTCGTTGGTACTCGCTTACGAAAGGCACCACCTGCTGAAGAATATCAGGTCAAGTTATAAATTTATTCTCCAAAATATATCCGCTTCATTGAATAAAATAGGGATAAGATCAAAATTTGAAGGTCTATCGGATCTCGCCGTTGAGGGAAGAAAGTTCTCCGGAAACGCCCAATGCAGAAGACGGAGGTATTTGCTTCATCACGGTACGATACTATACGCTTTTCATCTGGATAAAATAGAAAGATATATAAATATTCCACACGAAGCCCCTGCTTATAGAAACGGCAGAAGCCATAAGGATTTTCTGACCAATATCAAGGCCGGCGCAGCCGATATAAAAAAGGCCATTGCATCCGGATGGATAGATGAATTTTCATGCGTTGAATCTGGAGGTATTTTATTCAATCTTCCTTGATCTATACTTAAGTTTAGGTCTTAAGGACCGTGACTCGATATAGGTGAATCAATGTTGGCAGTTGAAAAGATAAAGACTTCTGCAAAGGAAAAGCGAAAGAGAATAGTACTTCCTGAGTCTTCCGATGAGAGAGTCGTCAAAGCAGC
The DNA here is from genome assembly GCA_016931215.1 of Candidatus Omnitrophota bacterium. Taxonomy (GTDB): domain Bacteria; phylum Omnitrophota; class Gorgyraeia; order JAHIPI01; family JAHIPI01; genus JAFGFD01. The sequence goes on along the minus strand of JAFGFD010000075.1, from coordinate 4,623 downwards.
AAGGACCATAATAGACGAAGGAATAGCAGATATATTCCTCATCAAAGAAAAGCCGCATGTCAAAGAAGACAAGGAGCTTGCCGGGCATTTCGTCTATCCGTCAACTTATCCCAAGATGAACGATCTGGTAGAGATTTTCGTCAAGTCTCAAAAGAAAAAAGACGCCTCGAGACAGGAAGCCAGAGATTTATTGCTTAACGAACCTCTCTATTTCGCAGTGACAATGGTAAAGGCCGGACTCGCCGATAGCGTAGTAGCGGGCGCAACGTATCCGACTCGAGACGTCATCAGGGCTAACATTAGATGCCTGGGAATAGATCGCAGCGTGGGCGTGGTCTTCGGTCTTTTCATTATTGAAGCAAAAGATTCCTCGTGTGGGCAGGATAATATATTCGTCTTCGCGGACTGCGCAGTGATACCATCCCCGAATAAAAGGCAACTTGTGAAGATTTGTATAAAAAGCGCGGATCTATTACAAGGTTTATTCAATATAGAACCAAGGGTGGCCCTGTTGACATATTCATCACACGGAAGTGCGGAGGGGGAGTCGATCGAGCTGGCGAGAGAGGCATTGTCGACTATAAGGGGAATCAGACCTGGCCTGTGTGTCGACGGCGAACTGCAGCTTGATGCCGCAATAGTTCCTCATATATACAGACACAAGGCCCCCCAAAGCCCTTTAAAAGGCAGGGCTAACGTGTTGATATTTCCTAATTTGGACGCGGCAAATATTACATATAAAGCAGTGGAGCGTTTTGCCAGAGCAAAGGCGGTCGGCCCTATATTGATAGGGCTCAATAAGATTACAAGCGATCTGTCCCGTGGCTGCGATACGGAGGATATAGTTAATACCGTGGCGCTGACTTCGGTTCTGACAGGTTTCGGGGACGGGCTTGGCACATGGGGCACTTCTCGATGACTAAAATCAGTATTGGGAAGAAAAATGTCCCATTCCTCATTCGGAGGAAGCGGAACCGTCCAGGGAGTCGTAAATGATAGTATTGACGGGCGGAGCGGGTTTTATAGGGAGCTGTCTTCTAAGAAGGTTGAACGACGATGGAATAAGCGATATAATCGTCGTGGATTCCCGCCTCAATAAAGAAAAAGAGAAGAACTTATCCGGAAAGAAGTTCGATTCTTTTATAGGTAAGGAAAGATTCCTTTCGACAATTCAATCGAATAGACTGGGCAAAAAGGTCGATACGATATTTCATTTGGGCGCCTGCACTTCGACCTTGGTCATGGACGAGGACTATTTAAAAAAGAATAACGTCGATTATTCTAAGGAGCTGGCAAAGTACTCCCTGGCGCATGATATCCGTTTTATCTATGCCTCTTCCGGGGCGACCTATGGCGACGGGACAAAAGGTTTCAGCGACGATGATAAAGATACCATCAAGCTTAAGCCGCTCAATCCTTACGGGTACTCTAAGCATCTTTTTGACTTATGGTTGATAAAGAAAGGTCTTACGGACAAAGTGGCGGGCCTTAAATATTTTAACGTATTCGGCCCGAACGAATACCATAAGAAGGAGATGAGAAGCGTCGTAGCTAAATCTTTTTACAGTATCGTAAAAGACAAAAAGATGAAACTCTTCAGATCGGGTACGGCACAGTATGCGGACGGCGAGCAGAAAAGAGACTTCATTTACGTAAAGGATGCCGTGAGCATAACATACTTCTTTTTTAAAAATAGAGAAAAATGCGGCATATATAATGTAGGCACAGGAAGGGCTCGGACGTGGAACGATTTAGCGAAGTCAATTTTCAGCGCGCTCGATTTTTCGCCCGTCATCGAATACATAGACATGCCCGAGAGCCTGAAAGACAAATATCAATATTTTACGGAAGCGGATATAACTAAACTGCGAGGCTCGGGATACAGAGAAAATTTTTATGAATTGGAAGATGCCGTAAAAGAATACGTCGGTTTCTTGAAAGAGAAGGCTTACTTATGAGCGATTCATGCAATAACAACCACCCTAAAATTAAAAAGCTCGATTCTGTCGAGAAATATACACGTTTGTTTAGCGCTAAGGACGGAACGGCGTTATCCCTTAAGTCTGGATATGTCGTTTTGGATAAGAATGAAGTCATAGGGGCGCACAGCACAGAGGACAAAGAGGAGATCCTTATAATCATCGAGGGCAAAGGAAGGCTCGTTCTCGACGGCGGCTCTCTTTGTTTTGCGTTTAATGAGAACGAAGTTTTGTACATAGAGCCGGGGACTGTGCATGATGTCCAAAATTCGGGTGACATACCTTTAAGGTATGTCTATGTTACTTGCCCCGTAAAGACATAGTGATATAAAGAAGATGACTCTGGTAAAAAAGAGCGGAAGATACAAATATATATACGGGCCGGTCTCTTCCTGGCGGCTCGGATCATCCCTCGGCGTCGATCCCCTCTCCGCCGTCAAAAAGATTTGCTCGTTCGATTGTCTATACTGCCAGTTGGGCGGAGTAGCGGCGTCGGCGCCTCATAGGCGGGTCTACGTTCCGACGGAAGATATCATCGAAGAGATAAAAAAAATCCCAAAAGATTTATCGATAGATTATTTTACTTTCTCTGGCAGGGGGGAACCTACGCTGGCACTCAATCTCGGAGAGATTATAGAGGGCATAAGAGCCATCAGACAGGAGAAGATAGCGGTGATTACAAATGCCTCTTTGATGGGAAGCAAAACCCTGAGAGGAGAGCTGGCTCTGGCGGATTTTGTAATAGCCAAGATAGACGCCTATGACGAGAAGTCGTTTAAAATAATAAATAGACCCGCCAAAGGCATTAAGTTTCGTGATGTATACAACGGGATAAAGGCATTTAGAAAGATGTATAAGACGAGATTGGCCGTTCAGACAATGTTATTCGAGGAGAATAAATCGGAATATCAAAAATTGGCGGAAATAATATTTAGGATCGATCCCGATGAGATAGAGCTAAATACGCCTTTAAGAAAATGTGCCGTCGGCGCACTTTCTCCGTCGGAGATTTCTAAAATCGCAAGATACTTCAGGGACTACGGTGCCTCAAGGCTCTCCGGCGCGGAAGTGATATCAGTATACGAGGCACAGAGAAAGAAAGTCAAAGCGATAAGCGATAACGATACTTCACTGAGAAGAGGCAAGGATAACCGATAAATTATCTTCCCCGTTTGTTCTTTTGCATTAAAATGATATAATAGTACCGATGAAGAGGGTGTCATGTCAATATAGGGGGCTATCATGGTGAGTCTTAATAGAGAGATAAAATTTTGGAGGATGCTGAAAAGATTTTTTCAACACATACGTTACGATAAATACAGGGATATAGACGGACCTGATTTATTTAGGGAAAGGTTATATGTCAGAGGAAGGGATATAAATGATTTGATAGGGACGTTGACATTTACGGAAGCGATCTTTCATATATTGCTTAATCGTATACCTACGGAAGTAGAAAGAAAGATCTTCGATGTCGTCCTGGTGAGTTTTCACGGCGGTTTCGGATACAGCCCACCTACCGTGCTCTTGTCCAGGTTGTCCGCCACCACCGGTACCTCGGTAGCCCACGCGCTCTCGGCCGGGTATGCAGGCGGAGGCAAATATCACGTCGGGGCTATCGAAAACGCGATGATGCTATACAGTGATATCAAGGACTCGATGGGCACTCAATTATCCCTTGAGGAACATGTGGACAAATACATCAATGGCTTACTGGCAAGAAAGGAGACCCTTTACGGATATGGTCACCCTCTTTTTAAGAAAGATCCGAGACCCGATCGGCTCAGATCTATTCTGAGAGAATTAAATTACTCAAGTGAATATATAGAGATCTACGACGCGGTTTCAACGCTTGCTTACGAAAAGAAAAAATTATACCCCAATATCGACGGCATAAACTCTGCTATTTTATTGTCTCTTGGTTTCACTAAAGAACATGGTACGGGGTTGTTTTTGATTTCAAGAACTGCGGCGATGCTCGCTCACGTAGTCGAAGAGATGTCAAAAGAGCCTTTTTATACGGAAGACAAACTGTACCCACTGATAAGAACATTGGAGAGGGAACGGGAGCTTCAGGCTAAATGAAGGGTATCGGAATGGCAAAACTAAGAATGAGCCCCGGCATGAAGATATTTAAAAAGAAGAATATTGCGGAGGTAGCCATGAGGGATTTTACAAAGATTGAGATTAAGAATATTGAAGTTACAAGTGTCTTCAGATTCTTTGGCGGGATATTCCTTATCATGGGCATTATAATAGGTCTCTTCAGCAATATCCTGCGAGTTACAATTGTATCACCGGAGATCGTTCGAATCTTTCCTTTTTTAGCCGGCCTACAGCCCGGAATTGTAGCGGGTGTGCTACTTGGTTTCGTATACGGCTTTAGCGCGGGTTTGGGGTTTTCCATACTGGCATTGCTTTACAATTTCTTTGCGGCGTTATTGGGAGGCATTAAAGTCTATACCAAGGAAAGAGAAGATAAGATTCAGTGACAATATTTCTTACACCGGGTTATATAATTGGTTACATCGACTTTTCGTAGTTAATAGATAAAAAAGTAGGATTTGTACATTTCCATCTTGTTTTGGAAATTGTGGCGTGGTATAATAGGATGGGAGAGTAATAAACATATAAAAGGCATAAG
>JAFGFD010000074.1 GCA_016931215.1 Candidatus Omnitrophota bacterium | reverse complement strand
TGCCCGTAACGGCGCGTGCCCTGCATGATTTAAAACTCTCCAAGACAGATTTAGGCTTTCTTATAATGAGCGCCCTTTCCGTCAATGACATAATCGGCTGGCTTATTTTTACTGTGATTCTGGGTTTTTTTACGCAATCGGCTTTGCATATCGCCAATGCTGCTTTTATCGTCGCCGCTACGATTGGATTTACCGTACTGTGCCTGACGCTGGGCCGCACTTTTTCAAATTTGGTCATCTCCAAAATGAACGAGAGGCAAATGCCTCAACCGGGCACATCATTGACTTTTATCTGTCTTTTGGGGCTTTTATGCGGGGCTGTGACCCAGAAAATAGGAGTGCACGCATTATTCGGATTTTTCATAGCGGGAATCATGGCGGGCGAGGCGAAGGCACTTTCTGAAAGGACGAGGCAGATTATATCCCAGATGGTATACGCTATCTTCGTACCACTCTTCTTTGCAAGCATAGGACTCAAAATCGATTTTTTGAGCCATTTTGACTTGTTTCTTGTCATATTGATAAGCGTCATCGGTATCGCGGGAAGATTTATCGGCGCCTGGCTTGGAGTCTATTTGACCGAACAATCGCGCGAGAATCAGCTGTCCATCGCAATAGCACATACACCAGGAGGCGCAATGGAGATCGTTGTGGGTATCCTTGCGCTGGAATATAAATTGATCACCGAGACCGTATTTATTGCAATAGTAGTCAGCGCGATATTTTCCTGTCTTACTCTCGGCCCCTGGTTAAGCCATTCAATCAGAAGAAGGAAAAAGGTCGGCATGCTCGAGTATATTTCAACACGTTTTATTATACCGGATTTAAAAACAGACAGCAGGAACAAGGCAATATACAAGTTATGCGAGATAGTGGCGGAACAGGAAGAAATCCCCGATGCAGAAATGTTATATTCCGCCATTCTCAAGCGTGAAGATGAAATGGGAACGGCCATTGAGGAGGGGATAGCCTTGCCGCATCTGCGCAGCCCCTTGATAAAAAGGCCTGTTGTAGCCGTAGGAAGGGCACCTTCGGGGATCGAGTGGAATTCTCCGGACGGAAAGCCTACGAGAATCATATTTCTGATAATGACGCCTCAAAACGACGAAGGTGCGCAGATACAGATATTGGCATACATAGCCAGGGCTATGGCCGATCCGCATGTGCGTAGCGGCATAATAAAGGCACATGACGCTCAGGAGATTTTTAGATTGCTTAGGGATATATTCAATTCCCAGCATGTTGCAAAAGGCGGCGGAAATTCATTATGATAGTGCTAGTCAATAGGATTATTTGGTATTCAAGATTTACATGTTTTGTGCGGGAATGATAGAATAATACGGAGCGCGTTAATCCGAAATGGAGTTGCTGGATGATCAGAGATACGGTAATTAAAGAGTGGTACGACAGGAACAAGGGCAATGATGGAAACAGCGTGGCGAAGATCCTGGACGTCGAGTACGCGCATTTTGTCCTGGAGAACGGAGACGACTTTTACGTCACGCGCTACGGACTGCCTTTTATCGAACACATAATGCCCGATAATTTCTGGACTGATAAATCGTGGTTTGAACGGAATTCCGAGAGACTATCCGGCACGAGCTCCATTTATAAAGTCATAACCAAAGAAGTGGACGGCGTAAATAGGCATATTGTGATCAAGTGGAACAGAATGGGTCAGGATATACCCGGCGCCGGCGAGGACGAAGAACTAGTTACCGCGGAGTTCAACAGCCCATTTGAAGAATTTTCTCTTGTGATGGGACTGAGAGATGAGATAAGTAGGCATTCCGGAAACGTTTTTATACAAAAACCCCTTGCCATATATGTGCCGTCGGAACCTATAGAATTGGATCGAACCGGGAGGAGGGAGTATAAGATGCGCCTGAAGATAGAGGCGCATAAGGAGATCGAGTTGGACATGACCCGTTCATACGCGGTGATTTATGAATGGATAGACGGCATAGATGCCGTTCAGGCTTTCGATAAAAAGATATTTGACGAAGAGCAGATGAGACTGCTTACGCTTGACGCCGAACGCGAGATGAAGAAAGAAGGTTTTCTCGTGAGGGACAACAAGCCGGATCACATTATTGTCGATCCGATAGAAGATAAAGGCGTCAGGACCGATTCGAACGGTAATGTCATATATGGATTGATCGACTTCGAGCTTCTTGAAAGGACTCCGAAAAAGGATTTAGAGATAAAAAAGACAAAGCGCAAGGATTATCTCAAGAGGCAACGAGACAGGTTCTCCCTCAAGATGCCGGATGATTTTCACCCACACTTGCACCATGTCAATTTTTTGGGAGTCGATTATGTTTACGGTAAGGTAGAGAGCACAAAAGGAAAGCTTTGGGTGGTCGGGAAAGATACCCATCTATTCGATTATTTCCTGCCGGAGCGATGGAGGGTGATGCCCAAGACGAAGATATCCGTCTTCAGCGAAATGTACCATGTAATAACAAAAGATAACATACATCTTGTATGGAAGATCTCGAATGTGGGGCTGCAACCCGATATGGACCCGTTCAAAAAAGATGAAGAGAAGATACTTGCATACGGCTACAACAGCCCTTTCGAGGAGGTGTCGCTTGCGGTCGAGCTCCATAGAAAAGGTATAGCTAGTATATATCCCAGGGCAATATATATGTCCGGAAACAAGACAAATATCTCCGAAAATCTCTTTGACAGTTCCAGATACGGCAGCCATAGTGAATATAAGACTCCTGACGGGGAGCCTATTTTAGAGAACAACCGTCATTACATGATTATATGGGGGTACTGGAACGGCCCCGATGAAAAATTGGCGGCAAAGGACGGCGATTACTATGAGGGTATAGATGCCCTGCGCGCCTATAAACAGGGAATAATAACCAGGGCAGAATATATAGATCTGCTCCAAGCGACGAGATTGAAGCTGGCTGCCGTCAACATTGAAGACCTTAATCTCAGGGGAAACCATATCCTTATATCCTTCGACAGCGACCATAAGCTGGTGACCGATAGGAAAGGCAATCCCGAGATAAGGATATGCAATTTTGAATTTCTGAAGAGAAATGAGAAATCGCATATGTCCATATGAAAAGTATATATCCAAGCATTTTGAAATTCGGTTTCAAGCTGTCATTGCGAGGAGCCCCAAAATTTCGGGGCGACGAAACAATCATATCGGAGAGATTGCTTCTCTTCGTTCGCAATGACGCGTAGTTTAGACAGCAATGATGAAAAATAGAAGGTAAGGCCTCAAGATACATCAGCGATTTTCGGATCACCCCACAGATATTTTCAATACAACAAGACTCTGAATTTACGCAATTTTACTTGACAATAATGTTTTGTTTGTCTACTATATAGGTAGACAAAGGAATTTCCATGAAACTTACCACGAAAAGCGAATACGCCATTTTGGCCTTGATATATATGGCGCGCAATAACGACAAGCATTTCGTAAAGATAGAGGATATTTGCGGTCAATATAATATCTCCAAAAAATATCTGGAGCATATAGTGTCTTTTTTAAGAAAGGCCAGGTATATAAGGACTAAAAGGGGCGCAAGCGGCGGATACAGGTTGGCGAGGCCTGCTGATAAGATAAGCGTCGCTGAGATAATAAGACTGATGGACGGGGCCCTGGCTCCTACGCTTGCTGTCAGCAAGTATTTCTTTGAGCATACGCCGTTGGAAGCGGAGAGGAAGGTCATGAATGTCTTTAAGGACATCAGGGATTACATTTCCGAAAAGATGGAAAGACTGAAAATATCCGATCTGGTATAAGGGAGCAATATGGAACTTAAATTCTTATTTATATTACCGTTGGCGTTTGTTTGTGAATATATCGATTCCAGTCTGGGCATGGGTTACGGTACGAGCCTTTCACCCATTTTGCTTCTTATGGGATTTGGCCCCATGCAGGTCGTACCGGCCGTGCTCTTTTCGGAATTCGTAACAGGTTTCACATCGGCATTTTTTCATCACACCGTTAAAAATGTGGATTTTAAACCGAAATCAAAGGATTTTAACGTAGCTTTTGTCTTGTCTCTCTTTGCCGTAGCAGGTACCATTATGGCCGTTATGCTTGCCGTGAAATTGCCGGCTAAGGTGCTTAAGGCGTGGATAGGCGCCATTGTGCTTATGATGGGTATATTCATATTGGCCACATTCAACCGAAAGCCAAGATTTACATGGAGAAAGATAATTGTGCTTGGGACAGTCGCCTCATTCAATAAAGGTATGAGCGGAGGCGGTTATGGCCCTTTGGTCATGGGCGGCCAGCTCCTTTCGGGCGTAGGCGTTAAAAACGCCGTGGGCATCACTTCTCTTTCAGAAGGGATAACATGCCTGGTGGGCATCATATTGTATTTCTTCATGGGTAAGCAGACCGACTGGACTCTGGCTCCTTGGCTTATGGCCGGAGCCGTGATGTCGGTTCCTTTTGCGGCCCATACACTGAAGAAGGTCTCGGAGAGGAAAGTAAAGATATCTATTGCGATACTGATGAGCGTCCTCGGTCTTCTTACACTGCGCAATGCCTTCCTGCCATAGTCTTAAAATCAAACCATAATATTTTACATTGCAAGGTATCGATATTTGATGTAGAATTATTTAAAAGTTAGACATTATTGAGAAAAAGCTCTCAGCTCAGAACATAATCGAGACACCGATTAAAATAGGGTTGTAGCTAAGGAAAAGGCGTCCGCATGGAAGACAAATTCCCCAAACCGAATATATTTTCCAGTAAATGCCTGGGTTTCGCCAAATGCCGCTGGAACGGAGAGATAATACAGGAAGGGTTCATAGATAAGCTGAAGCCGCATGTTAAGTTCATAACGACCTGTCCCGAGTATGAAATCGGGTTGGGCATACCCAGAGACCCCATAAGGATTGTATTGAAGCAAAATGCCTATAGGTTGATGCAATTAAATACGGAGCGGGACTTGACTGAAAGGATGAACGGTTTTGTATCGGAATATCTCGCCTCCCTCAAGGAGATCGATGGGTTTATCCTCAAGGACCGGTCGCCGTCCTGCGGGATAAAAGAGGTGAAGGTCTACCCTGGTCTTGAGCCTTCGAGTTCGATAAAGAAGACCTCGGGATTCTTCGGAGAGGGTGTATTGAAGAGATACCCTCATGCCGCGGTCGAGACCGAAGCGCGGCTCAACAACTTTACGATAAGGGGACATTTTCTTACAAAAGTATTCACTTCCGCAAAGTTTAGGCAGGTAAAGGCGGGACAAAAGATGAAGGACCTTGTCCAGTTTCACGCGGAGAATAAGTTCCTGCTAATGGCATACAGCCAGAAAGAATTGAAGGTCATGGGCAATATCGTGGCCAACAGGTCCGGCAAAGGAATGGGCGAACTGCTTGAAAGTTATGAGTTGAGCCTGAGAAAGGCACTAGACAGCATGCCTAAGTTTACATCCGCCATAAATGTCCTGACTCACGCGCTGGGATATTTTTCTAAAAAGCTCGCATCACAGGAAAAGAGGTTCTTTCTCAACTCGTTGGAAGAGTATCGGCGGGAGCAGGTGCCGCTAAGCGTGCCCGTAAATCTCATCTATTCTTATATAATCAGGTTTAAGGAAGAATATTTGAAGCAACAGACATTCTTCAAGCCTTATCCGGAGGATCTTTCTGAGGTAAAGGATTCCGGTAGGGGCAGAAGTTACAGATAGTCCCGGTCGATGCATATAAAAGAAAAAGAGATTTAATATCATGGCCGATAATCTGTTTTACAGTCGACGTAAATATATAAAATATTTTGTATTTTTTTTAGCATTGGCTGTCTCGGTACCTGCGTCGGTCAGGGCCGATGAAACAGACCCTTACGCGAAAGAGAGGAAGGCCATGTTGGAAGAACAGATAAAGGGCCGCGGAATAAAGGACGCGCGAGTGTTCTCCGCCATGGATAAGGTGAAGCGTCATTTATTCGTACCCGAGGGACTGAGAAGATTGGCGTATGCCGATTCACCTTTGCCTATAGGGTTCGAGCAGACCATATCGCAACCCTACATCGTCGCTTATATGACGGAGGCGGCCCGTCTAAAAAAAGACGACCGCGTTCTTGAGATCGGAACAGGCAGCGGATATCAGGCGGCCATTTTGGCGGAGATCGTCGATGAGGTATATACGATAGAGATAATCAAAGAACTCGCAGATTCCGCCGAGAAGAGGCTTAAGGATTTGGGATACTCCAATGTCTGCGTCAAGTGCGGGGACGGTTATCTAGGATGGGAAGAACACGCGCCATTCGATGCGATAATTGTGACCGCAGCCCCACCAGAGATCCCGGAAGGATTGGTAAAGCAACTGGATATGGGCGGTAGGATGGTCGTTCCTATAGGCAGTTTTTTCCAGGAGCTCTATTTGATCGAGAAGACGGCATCCGGAATAAAGAAGGAACGCCTTTTGCCGGTAAGGTTCGTGCCGATGGTCCATCCGGAAGAAGATGAGTGAGCCGAAAGATATTTCAAATGTGGTACGTATATATATTGGAATGCAAAAACGGAAAACTCTACACAGGCATTACAAAAGACCCGGATAGACGTTTTAAAGAACATGAAGAAAAGAGCGCCCGATACACAAGTTACAACCCACCAGCAAGATTTGTGCATACGGAAACATACCTCACTCGATCAGAAGCCCAGAAGCGGGAATGCCGTATAAAGAGGCTGAGACGCGACGAGAAATTGGCTCTGATCGACGGCAAAAACCACTGATTTCTCCTTAAAAAAATCATGAAAAATTGCTTGACAAAACCCATCGAATGGTGTATATGAACATATGTTCATATAGTCACATATGGGGGTATTCATGAGGATCAGGAAGGCGCGACAGGTAGTGAAGTCGTTCGCCGATGAGACGAGGATTAGGATTATCAGCCTGTTGGACAAGGAGCCTCTGAACGTAACTGAGTTATGCAAAATTATAGGGGCTACACAGTCAAGTATATCTAAGCACTTGGCATGCCTGAGGCTAACGGGGGTCGTGGCGGATAAACGAAAGGGCCTAAATGTCTATTACAGACTGGTTGAATCAGGTAATCCGGACCAAAGAAAGCTGGTCAATAATATTGTCAAAGGCCTTGCAGCAGTTGAGGTTACGAAAAGTGACGAAACCAAACTCGCCAAGATCATAAATGGCAGAAAGAAGGCCTGATTATATACGGCAGGTAATCGAGAACGGAAAAACAGGTAATCGCAAATACAAAAATATCTTGTAGAATTGGCGGATTTATATGGTTGATGATAAGAGTATAAAAAGGAAGAGGTTATCTCATGGCCTGCGGAAATATATAAGGCGCCAGCGCCAAGTAATAAAGAGATTGGCTAAGGACAAAGATGAGGAAAAGAAGCTTGTAAAAGAGTTATTGAGCAAATTTTACGGAACTTAAAATTTTTTAAGGTGGTGATTATGTGCTGCGATATGTGTCCGAGATATGACGAGTGCGAAGAAAACGATAAGCTTAAAGAGGGGTGTTGCAAAAAGTGCCCGGAGTACGAATATTGTCAAGATGACAATATTTCAAATGACAGTTATTCAGAGGACCCCGGAGACGAGAGAGAGGAAATCGAATAAGATGACAGCAAATAATAATATCAAAATGGCGGAAGATACCAGGCATATCATTACTGATGACAAGGAGACTATACATGAGAAAGACGAACCCCCGGGGCATGAAGGTGCTTGGGGCGATTGGAAATGGCAATTAAGGAATTCCATAAGAAGCATAAAAGAATTGAGCCGTATATTTTCATTTACATCTGAAGAGATCGAAAGATTAAATAAGATAGTAGTAAAATATCCTCTGACCATCACACCTTATTACCTTTCTCTCATTGATAGGAATAATCCGAGAGATCCGATACGTCTGCAGTCTGTGCCCGCCATCGACGAAGACAGTCTATATTTTGATGTTCAGGATGATCCTTTGGGTGAAGAGAAAGATACCGCGCTCCCCGGTCTCGTCCACCGGTACCCAGATAGAGTATTGCTCACGTTGACGGATATGTGCCCTGTCTATTGCAGGCATTGCACCAGAAAAAGGGAATGGTGCAGGGGCAGTTGGGTGAGGACTAAGGAAGATTTGCAGAATATTTACGCCTACATAGCGCAGCATAAGGAAGTGCGAGACGTGATCCTTTCCGGAGGAGACCCTTTTGCATTATCCACGGCAAAGATCGAGGATGTGTTGAGGAATTTGCGTCAAATCCACCATGTTGAGATAATAAGGATCGGCACGCGTTGTCCCGTGGTCCTGCCGCAGAGGATAAATGACGAATTGGTATCTATGCTGAAGAGATACAGACCTCTCTGGGTGAACACCCATTTCAATCACCCGAACGAGATTACCAAAGAGTCTTCTCGTGCCTGCGACAAGATCTTATGCGCGGGGATCCCCGTAAATAATCAATCTGTGCTGTTGAAGGGCATAAACGATGACACTGAGACCATGATAAAGCTTTGCCAAGGGCTTTTAAAAATCGGGATAAGGCCGTATTATATGTTCCAATGCGACCCTGTGAGCGGGACAGGCCATTTCAGGACCTCTGTAGAAAAGGGTCTGGAGATAATCAAAGGGATGAGAGGGCATACTTCCGGGCTCGCCGTGCCGACATTTATTGTCGACGGGTTGAATGGTCAGGGCAAGGTGCCGCTACAGCCTAACTACATAGAGTCCGTCGAAAAGGATTATTTTGTCTTCAGGGGATACAAAGGCGATTTATTCAAGTACTACAATCCGGAGGAGATAAGTGGAGATAGGAATAGCTTACAATTTAAAGGATGAATTGTCTCCGGAGACGATAATAGACAGCGAATCATGCGAGGAATTCGATACAGCCGAGACCGTTGCCGCTATATGTAACGTCTTGGAAAAGCACGGCTACGAGACCGTTAAACTCGGCGGCGACATGAAGATCTTGGATCGACTCAAAGAACATAGAGTAGATTTTGTCTTCAATATAGCGGAGGGATATAAAGGGAGGAATAGAGAATCCCAGATCCCGTCGATATTGGAGATGTTGAATATACCTTACTCGGGGTCGGATCCTCTTACGTTGGGGCTTACGCTCGATAAGACATTGACAAAAAAGATAGCATTTAGCGCGGGCGTGCCGTACCCACGATACAAAGTAGCTAAAGACATAAAAGACATATTGAACGCTGACGAATATCTGCGTTACCCCCTTATAACGAAGCCTGCGTGGGAAGGTTCCAGCAAGGGGATATATGATTCCTCAAAGGTTTATGACCGGTCTGAACTTGAGAAGAGTGCCGGCCATCTCTTTGAAAAGTATTACGATCAGCCGGTGCTTATCGAGGAGTATATAGAGGGCAGAGAGGTCACGGTCGGGATAATAGGCAACTATCCTCCGCGGGTGATGGGTATGATGGAGATCGTGAATAAAAAAAGACCCGGCAATGATATGTTTTATTCGCTTGAGACAAAGAGAGATTGGGAAGATCTCGTCGATTATATCTCGCCTCCCGATATAGGAAGACTTGTGGAAAACAATATCAAGCACTACGCCCTTACGGCGTTCAAGGAGTTCGGGTGTAGGGATTATGCCAGAATAGACTTCAAGGTCTCCAAAGACGAAAAAATATTTATGCTTGAGATAAACCCTCTACCGGGCCTATCGCCCGATTATGCGGATTTGGTCATAATGGCGAGAAAGCAGAACATTAAATACGAAGACCTCATCTTGTCTCTTCTGAACAGCGCACTTTCGCGATACGACATAACTAAGGACAGAATCGAGAATGAAAAAATATGATTTTGCTTTAGCGTGGGATAGCGGCAAAAGTGAAAGTTTCGTAAAATGGGTAAAGAAAAACTGTGCCCACCGGGACCTGAAATTTCTTCTGATAACAAAGCAGAATGTCGCGAATGTCATAGAAGATCTCGAAAGCGGAAAATTGAAGATCAATCTGCTTCTGGATAATGAGGCGGATTATGACGATAAAAAGAATTTTTTCGCGAGATTGTGTTACGCCGTTAAGGATGTAGACGGATATGTCGTATGCGATCCGGACGATGCCAGACAAGCGGCCAATAAGGCCGTTACCCATTATGACCTTGTCAGGTCTAAGATACCGGTCCCTTATACCATAGTCGTGAGAAACTGGGAACCGGACACCTTTGCCTTGTCGAAGGAAGAGGCGAAATTGTTGGGGCCTCATTTTATCATAAAGCCAGCTTCTGGCTTCGGACAGAAGGGCGTGATGAAGGATGCCGGCAGCTCGCTTACGGACATCGCGAAAGCGAGACATTTCAACCGCGGGGATGATTTTCTTTTACAGGAAAAGATAGAGCCGCTTGCGATAGGTGACAAAAAGGCGTGGTTTAGGGTTTATTACATGTTCGGGGAAATCATACCTTGTTGGTGGAGTACCGAGACAGGGGCATACGAGCATGTGACATTGAAGCAGATGTATTATTTGAAGCTACTGCCCCTGGCAAGGATAACATCCGAGATCGCCAGGGTCACAAATATGGAGTTCTTTTCGTCCGAGATAGCTGTCACCGGAAAAGGAAAAGAGAGACGGTTCGTTGCTATAGACTACGTAAACGACCAGCCCGAACTCTGCGTCCGTTCGGGAAAAGGACGTTTTGGCCCACTGCCGGAGATTGTGGAGCACATAGCGGAGCGGATAGTCGATGTTGCATGGCGCATGAAAAATAGTATGCCGATAGGGCATCGCCGGTCTATCCTGCTTGCGAAAGCCAAAGTCGAAGACGATAGCTTATGAAAAAACCCCCCGTATTGCGGATAGGTGACACAATAGGCGTAGTAGCTCCTGCCTGGTCTTTTGATCCCGATAATTTTAAGAAGGGCGTGGAAAAATTATGCAAACTTGGCTTCAGATTGAAGTACAGCCAGGGCATATTCAAGAAATACTGGTCCATGGCCGGTCGGGACAAGGAACGCGCCGAGCAGATAAACCTTATGTTTGCGGACAACGAGGTAAAGGCCATATTCTGCGCGAAGGCCGGCTACGGTTCTATGAGGACACTGCCGTATCTTGACGGAGAAGTAATAGCCGCCAACCCGAAGATATTCTTGGGATACAGCGACATAACGGGCCTTCTGTGTTTTCTCCAAAAAAAGGCAAATATGGTTGTATTCCATGGGCCGGTCATCTCAGGTGAGATCCACAGCCACATGAACCCGGTTACGCTAAAATATCTCTTAAAAGCCATTTCTCAAAGATCCCCCCTTGGTAAGATGAGTTTTCCGGGAATGAAGGTATTGAGGCCGGGAAATGCGACCGGTATCCTGGTCGGCGGAAATTTGTCGCTCGTAATGAGCACAGTAGGAACGCCGTATGAAATAGACACGGATAATAGGATACTATTTCTTGAGGACGTAGGCGAGGATCTGGAGACTATAGACGAATGTCTCATGCAGCTTAAGATGGCTGAAAAGTTCAGGAAGATAAGGGGATTGGTATTGGGAAGGATGATCACCTGCGTAGATCATTCCGGCACAAAGTATACTATAAAGAAGATTCTCCAAGACATCCTGGGAGATTTGGACATACCCATAATATACGGATTTCCTTCCGGCCATAGAATACCGGGCGATATCAATATCACCATGCCTTTGGGGGTGTCTGTCACCGTTGATGCCGATAGGAGATGTCTCATATTCAATGAAGAGGGCGTCAGCTGATAAACGGACGTTTCGCCTCGGTTTACCTCCATCAATTTCAACAGGATAGAAACAGCACTTTTCCTGACCTGTCCCCTTGATTGGTATTGACACCATCCCGCGCTATTGATAAAATGAGATTGATAAATGGGGACGGGTGCGGCTTAGCGCTTATTGTAACTCTTTATCATACAACGGGTTCGGCGATGGCGAAACGTCCCCTTCAGGAGGATACGGGTTCGGCGATGGCGAAACGTCCCCTTCAGGAGGATATTATGAAAAAGGCGATTGCAGTTTTGGTCATAATCGGAGTATCTTTTATATGTGGCGGAATGGCCTTCAGCCAGGAGGCCAAGGAATTCGAGCTAAAGCTGGGCACTCGCAAAGAAGCGGTAGGCAGAAAATACGGCGAGCCGATAATGAAGGAGAAGATCAAATCCCGA
>JAFGFD010000073.1 GCA_016931215.1 Candidatus Omnitrophota bacterium | reverse complement strand
GTATCATTGCCAGGAACGAATCCATGTCAGAAGGGTCTTTCGAGACCGTCTTTTTAAATGAATCAGGCTATGTGTGCGAGGGCACGGTAAGTAACATCTTTATGGTGAACGGCAATAAGATGCTTACGCCGGCCGTCGGATGCGGGGTATTGCCGGGCGTTACAAGAAAGGTCATCCTGGAATCGGCGCCTTTTGCGGGATTGGCGGTCGAAGAGGGTAGTTTTGACGAAGACTTTTTGAAAGAATCGGAAGAGGTATTCATTACAAATTCGATTATTGAGTTGGTGCCGGTCGTAAAGATCGGCTCGAAGATTGTAGGCAACGGCAAGGTCGGTCCGGTCGCAAAGAAGATGCACAAGATGTATAGCGAGCTCATAAAAAGCGAAACAGGCCAAGGAGAATCTATAAACAAATAAGGAGTCGAGATGTCGTTTTTTATAAAGTCGGGAAGCGTAATTCATAAAAAGATATTTATGTTAATTTCGGCGGTGACACTCTTGTATCTTTTGGCACCAACGGTGATGGCTGAGACCGCTCAACCGAAGATAGAGCTCAAAGGCAATGATGTCTTTATCGACGGTAAGAAATTCTTCGTTAAAGGAATCGGATATAGTCCGTATAGGCCGGGACAGAGCCCGGGCGAGCAGGTTCCCATCGATCTGGTAGAAAAAGATTTTGCGCGTATCAAAGAAGCGGGTTTCAACACGATCAGGACTTGGGACATGTTGTCCGACAAGCAGTTGGAGCTTGCTAGGAAGTACGGTCTGAAGGTGATACAGGCTACGTACCTTCAACCAAATGTCGACTTCGGATATAGCGGCTTCATTCGAACCGCGGAGAGCAAGGTCAGGTATATGTGCAAAAAGAATAAGGACGAACCCAATATTATTATGTATCTGGTCATGAACGAGCCTCACTCGCAGTCTGTTGTGGAATCAGGGGTAGATAAGACAATCGAATTGTATAGAAATCTCGTGAGGATAGCCAAGGAAGAGGATCCAAAAAGGCCCGTCAGCATGGCAAACGCATTCTGGACCTTGTGGCTCGATCAGTCTATGTGGGACGTCGTCAGTTTCAATACTTACAGCTATTGTCCTCCTGCCGATGAGATAGGGTATGGCCCCTTTGTGGAGAATTTAAAAAATTTGCACGCGAAAGATAGACCTTTTGTGGTAACGGAGATGGGCTTGAGCGTCTCGCCGGTCGGAAAGGACTTTTACGGAGGGAACAGCTACGATGCTCAGGCGAATGGGCTCGTCGAGAATTTCAGGGGTCTTGTGAATGCCGGGGCTATAGGTGGGTGCATCTTTGAGTGGAACGATGAATGGTGGAAGGCTGGTAATCCAGAAGCACACGATAGCCACGCCGAAGAGTGGTTTGGGATATTGGGGACCGAAGACGATTCAAATCCGGCAGGGACACCGAGAAAGGCGTATTACAGTTTAAAAGATGAATTTATGCTTACCGTCGTCAATCCAAAAGATGGACAGAAATTTGCCGACGGCCATATTGGCATAGAAGTCCATTCTTCCGGGGAGCTCAAGAAGGCTGAGTACCGGATCGACGAAGGAAAATGGCGCGAGCTGTCCAGAGACGAAGAATGGTATCTGGGCAAGGCCGATGTATCATCGGCAAAGGAAGGACTCCATACTTTGAGCATAAGGGGCATAGGCAAGGAGAAGCAATATGAAAGGAGATTGAACATAATAAAGTGCGCCGGCAAGGATGATCTTGTCGATCCGATAAAGATCGAATTGATTACGGACAAAGATAAATATAAATGCGGCGATACAATTTACTATAAGGTGAAATTGACTAAGAGGGATGGCGCGCCTCTGGCCGATTACAAAGTGAAGCTGGGTATATTTGACACGGCCAGCGCATTTTTAAGAAAATGGGAAGACGTCACCGACCAGAAGGGTATCGTCGAGAGGAGCATACCTGCTTTGGGCAGTTTTGATAGGTGGTATTATGTGGTCTGGGCGGGCACGGAAGCGGATGAATACGGTTACAAGAGAAGATTGGCCAATATGAGATATCTGACGGTAGAGAGGGGAGATGGAATGCCTAAGAAGCAACTGACGGCGAGCAAGGCAGCCGACCCGATCGTGATAGACGGCGTGCTCGAGGAGGCGTGGAGTAAGACTGAAGTCGCCACGATAGACCCGAATCTGGTCTGCCAAGAAGGGAATATATGCGAACTGAGCGACTTAAGCGCGAAAGTTAGGGTCATGTGGGATAAGGATTTTCTATATATCGCCTGCGATGTGACGGATGACCTGCCCATGAAACAGGATTATGAGAAGATAGACCTTTGGAAAGGAGACGGAGTCGAGTTGTTTGTGAGCGTAAAACCGGAAGATATCCCGGAAAAGGGGTATTCTCAATATGATTTTCAGATATTGATAGGCGCTAACGGGAATATGTGGATACCAGCGCAGACACATGGCGGCATCAGGAATAAGATGCCTGTTTCGAGCAAGGCAGTCGCTAAGAAGACGGACAAAGGGTATATACTGGAGGCGAAAATAAGCGCAAAGAATTTTGAACAAAAGTCCTTTACTAATTTCGAAGTTGGAGATATACTTGGATTTAATATAGGCGTGGACGACAAGGATCTTGGCGAGATAAGAGAAGGCGTGATTGTTTGGAACGGCACACCTATAGGATACAAAAATTCATCCGTGTGGGGAAGGCTAAAGTTAGGGGACGTTTCTCCTTGATGCAACACGTTCGACGGTAATAAGTTACGATAAGCACCTTTCCAGACCCGTCCCCAGGAAGGGGACAGGTCTGGAAGAGTGCAGTTTGTAACTCCTTTGTTTGTAAAGTGTTAGAGCGAAGCGAAACGTCCCCTCTTAAGGAGAAGAAGATGAGATATGCACTTGGTAAATCAGGAGAATTTACTATCGAAGATTATCATAAGGCGAAAGCCTTTTCGAGCTTTTTTCCGGGTATAGCAGGGTTGACCGGTATACCGCTATGGGCATTTTATGTAAATAGAGGCCAGTGCATATCAAGTTTCGGCACAAACGACAAAGACGGGGCGATACTGGAATTTTTGCCTGCCAACCAGGCATATAATCTTACTTCCGTAAAAGGGTTCAGGACATTTATGAGAATAATAAGGGAAGGAAGTGCGTCATATTACGAACCTTTCAAAGATGATACGTGCCACTCATCTAAAGATGTAATAAGAAGGATGATAATCAGGTCTTATGAACTGGAGATCGAGGAAGTCAATACTCTTATGGAAATAAAGACATCGGTCTTATATATAACAGTACCAAATGAGCCTTTCGGAGGACTGGCCAGGAAGGTTACCTTGACAAATATGTCACGTAAAAAGACGGAACTCGAGCTTATAGACGGTCTGCCGCAGATCATACCTTACGGCATGACGGAATGGCACCAAAAACATATGAGTCGCACC
Source organism: Candidatus Omnitrophota bacterium (assembly GCA_016931215.1). Taxonomy (GTDB): domain Bacteria; phylum Omnitrophota; class Gorgyraeia; order JAHIPI01; family JAHIPI01; genus JAFGFD01. The sequence continues at coordinate 248 of JAFGFD010000073.1, read as the reverse complement.
ATCGAGGCCTGGATGATTACTTCAAATCTTGGTAAGAAAGCGCCATTCTACAGTCTTAAGATAGACCCGCAGGACCGGCCCGAACTCGAGTTTATAAAACAGGGCAATTTCTACATGGCATTTCAGAAATCGGGAAAGTCGGTTAAGCAGCTGGGTGTCATAATAGATCCCGATATAGTCTTTGGATTGAACGGAGACATATCTTACCCTAGAGTCTTCGCTCAAGATGGCTGGTCTATTTTAGGTAC
>JAFGFD010000072.1 GCA_016931215.1 Candidatus Omnitrophota bacterium | reverse complement strand
TTCTTGGAAAAAGAAAAGACGCGATAGGCTGCAATGCTCGTAACCAGAATGGCTACTTGGCTGTTCTCGGTAGAATTTAAATCTTCCTCCGGACCTTCAAAGCATAGAGCGCCTATATCGAATCCCAATATATCGCTTGCCTTACCGTATGTTTCTTTTGCTATTGAAGAAGCTTCGTATAGCTCCTTGCCCATGCCGACATACTGGGCACCTTGTCCCGGAAAGATGAAAGCAGGTTCTCCCATTTTTTTTCCTTTTCAACGGTTTTCGGTTATCGGTTTACGGTTTATAAAAAAGCCGTTAACCGGACAAAGTAAACCATATACCGTTAAATCTAGACGCTCCAGCCGGCTGGTCCGCCTCTGGCGGAATTAAAAATTACCACTCCATGACGATCGCGCCCCAGGTCAACCCCGCACCAAATGCGTCAAGGATAATTATGTCGCCTTTCTTTATTCTTCCTTCTTCCTGCGCTTCTGCCAATGCCACTGCTGTAGAAGCGGCCGACATATTACCGTAACGGTCTATATTTAAGTATACCTTCTCTCGGGGTAGATTCATCTTCTTTGCCACGGCCCAAAGGATTCTTACATTTGCCTGGTGCGGTATTACTAGACTTATATCGCTGCAGCGGAGTCCGCTCAAGGCGAGCGCCTTGTTGCCCGCTTCTGCCATCAGGCGTACCGCCTCTTTAAAGAGTTCCTGGCCGCTCATCTTGACATAATGCAGTTTCTCGTCGATGGTTTCATGCGTCGAAGGTCTGAGAGAACCTCCCCCCGGGACCTCCAGCATCGGCGCGTTTCTGCCGTCTGAACCCATATACACTGAAAGAATGCCGCCTCTATCGACCTTACTCAATACCGACGCACCAGCGCCGTCTCCGAAGAGGACGCACGTATTTCTATCGTTCCAGTCGGTTATGGATGACATCTTCTCCGCGCCTATGATTAAGGCATTTCTATAGAGTCCGCTTTTAATAAATTCATAGGCCACCGCCATTGCAAAGATATATCCGGAGCACGCGGCACTGATGTCAAATGCAACTGCTTTACTAGCCCCGAGTCGCGATTGAATAAGACAGGCAGTTGATGGAAACTGCATATCCGGCGTAATGGTCGCCGTAATTATAAGATCTATGTCGACTGCCGATAAGTTTGCCTTTTCGAGTGCCTTCTTCGCGGCCTCTGAGCCCATAAATGCCGTCGCTATACCTTCGCCCGCTATACGCCTTTCTTTTATGCCCGTCCTTGTAATAATCCACTCGTCGCTTGTATCTACCATCTTTTCTAAATCTGAATTAGTCAATACTCTCGTAGGCAAGAATTTGCCTGTTCCGATCACGCCTACTCCGCTTTTCTTTTTCACCGGATACCCCTTCTTAGCGTATAGCGCGTAGCGTTCAGCGGATAGTGAAAAATGCCCTGGTTAGCATCTTAATAAACAGAATTAATACTCTTCGCTATACGCTATTCGCTATTCGCTAAACGCTATCTTTTATCAATAACTTTCCAATTCCTCTAATATGCGTTTATTTAACTCGTTTTCCTTGTATTCGGCCGCCCTTTTAATCGCATTCTTTATTGCTTTAGCGCTTGATCCGCCGTGGCTTATTATCACCCGACCGTTGATGCCCAAAAGAGGCGCTCCTCCGTATTCAGAATAATCCAAATCTTTCCACATCCTAATGAATGCCGGTTTACTCAATAGCGCTCCGATCTTCGCCAGAGGCCTATTCTTGATTTGACTCTTCATAAGCTTAGTAATGGCTGCGCCTATGCCTTCCGCGACTTTAAGGACCACGTTGCCGACAAAGCCGTCGCAAAGTATTATATCGCAACGACCCGTGAAGACATCCTGACCTTCTATGTTTCCGACAAAATTCAACCTACTCTCGTCAAGCAACTTATGCGTCTCTTTGACAAAATCCGTGCCTTTACTTGCCTCTTCCCCTATGCTGAGCAGACCTATGCTTGGCCTGGGTTTACCCAATATGTATTTTGAATACGCGTCAGCCATTATTCCGTACAGAAGCAGGTGTATCGGTCTCGGATCGATGTTTGCGCCTACGTCTATCATCATGGAGACACCCATAAAAGTAGGAAATACGATGGATATGCCGGGTCTGTCGACGCCCCTCAATAAACCAAGGCCTAACGTCGCTGCGCATACCACGGCCCCCGTATTGCCCGCCGAGATAAAGGCGTCGACTTCGCCTCTCTTCATCATCTCAATGCCCACGGCAATGGATGAATTTCGCTTACGCCTTACGGATACCGCTGGGGGCTCATCCATCGCAATAACCTCGGAGGCATGCGCTATCGATATGTTACTGGGATATCTTGGATATCTAGAAAGTTCTCTACGCAATACTGTCTTATCTCCTACGAGAATCAGATTGTAATCGTATTCTTTGGCGCCCGCTACAACACCGTCAATTATGACTTTCGGCGCGCGATCGCCGCCCATACCATCAATTGCTATTTTCATATCTCTCCTAAGTTTTCAGTTTTCAGTAAAAATCAGACTAACAACGATTATCAAAAAGGTCTTAATATTTAGTCCTTTCAACTTAAGGCTGAGTTCTGATAACTGACAACTCCATTAGGTCTTCTTCTCTTCTTTCACCTTTATCTGAACAAAAGGTTTGCCTTTATAATAACCGCAATTCTTGCATACCACGTGAGGCGATTTTGGCTGGTTGCAATTAGGACAGATTGAGAGGTTCGGCAACTTTAACTTATAGTGCGTTCTCCTCAATCTACCTCTCTCCCTCGAATGTCTCCTTTTTGGTAATGCCATCTCTTACTCCTTCATATCGGTTTTCGGTTAATGGTTTATGGTTCTCGGAGAAGAAAAATCCACTCAACCGTAAACCGGTAACCGTGAACCATTCACCGATTATTACTCCTGTGCTCTTACAACCGTCACGGCGATCGCATCCACAATATCATCTACGCTGCAACCCCTCGAAAGATCGCTGCAGGGCTTATTCAGCCCTTGCAATATAGGCCCCACGGCCCTGGCCCCTGCCAAGCGCTGAACCAACTTATAACCAATATTGCCGCTGTCAAGATTCGGGAATATCAATACGTTGGCCTTGCCCGCAACAGGGCTGCCTTTGACACTGGTCTTCTTCTTCGCCACTTCTATATCAAGCGCGCTGTCAATCTGCAGCTCGCCGTCGATAATTATGTCCGGCTTAAGTTTTTTGGCCTCCATAAGACCGTCTCTCACTTTTTGAATAAGCGGCCCGCTGGCGCTGCTCTTGGTGGAATAGCTCAGCATGGCCACATAAGATGTTCTGTCGAATAATTTAGAATATAACTCCGCTGTAGAGACCGCAATACCTCCGAGTTGCCTTGGGTTGGGATCGGGCACCAGACCACAATCGGCAAAAATAAAAAGTCCTTTGTCTCCATAAGCGCTCGCTTCAACGTACATTATAAACGAGCCGGAAGCCACTCCTATCACTTGATCCACGCCCAAGCAATATATGGCCGCTTTAGCGACATCCCCGGTAGTGTGGTGAGCTCCCGCTACGAACCCATCCGCAAGGCCGGCGTCCAGCATCAATGCGGCAAAATAAACAGAGTCTTCGGATATCAGCTTTTTATACACATTCTTATTAGAATTTTTGTGTTTTCTTTTTTCATAAAATCTATCTGCGAGGGAATCGAATATTTTAGACCGATTCGGGTCAATGATCTCTATCGTCTCTTCAGAATATTTGCCGAATACTTTCAATTTCTTCCTCACTTCATCCGGTTCTCCGAGGAAGAACACTCTCGCTATGCCCGCTTCCGCAGCCCTGTACCCGGCTTCTACGACCCTCACGTCTTCCGTTTCGGGTAAAATTATCTTTCTTAATTGTGCCTTTGCCTTATTTCGCAAAAAACTGATTGGTTCCATAAAAACTTATTCGCACCCTGTAAAAGTCTACGAAATCCTTCTTTTGAGTTTTGCCTTCAATTCCTTTTCTATAAAAGACGGGACAAACTTGCTCACATCCGCCCCTAATAATGCCGCCTCTTTAATCAGCGCGCTGGACAAATAAGAATATGATTCGCTTGGCATTAAAAAAATAGTCTCTATTTTTTCATTTAATTTTCTGTTGGTCAAAGCCATCTGAAACTCATATTCGAAATCAGAAAGCGCGCGTAAACCTCTAATCAAGACGCGGGCACGGCTCTTAGAAACGTAAGCAACCGCAAGACCCCTAAAATCATCAACCGTAACATTCTTTATGTTGCAGGTCACCCTTTTCAGCATCCGCACCCTCTCCTTGACCGTGAACAGAGGCCTCTTTTCCGTTGAGTGGGCTACGGCTACTATTATACGATCAAAGATGCTGGCAGCTCTTTTGATTATATCGATATGCCCGTATGTTACCGGGTCAAAACTACCCGCGTATACTGCTACCCTATCCATTTACCTCACCTAATTTTGATATAATAATTATATTATATTTTCCTA
>JAFGFD010000071.1 GCA_016931215.1 Candidatus Omnitrophota bacterium | reverse complement strand
GACGGGGGAGCGGAAGAACTTTATAAACATTGTATAAGGGCAATCCACAAGACGCTTTCCCGTTTTTCAAAAAGAGGCCTGCCCTTGATAGGAGAAGGCGACTGGAATGACGGGATGTCAAGCGTCGGCGTGAATTGGAAAGGCGAGAGTATCTGGCTTGCGCACTTCTTCTATGGCGTATTGGACAGATTTGACGAAGTCTGTTCGCTGAAAAATGACTTCGCAAACAAATTTCTATTTAGAAAACGCAAGGATATGCTTAAGAAAGCCATAAATAAATACGCCTGGGACGGAAAATGGTACATACGTTCTATCAGCGACCACGGTAGGGTGCTCGGCACAAAAAAGGCCAAAGAGGGCAAGATTTATTTTAACGCTCAGAGTTGGGCCGTCATAAATAATACAGCCGAGGGTAATCGCGGTATCACGGGCATGAAGTCGGCCGAGAAGTATCTGGACAGAGAATACGGACCGCTGCTCTTCTACCCGGCGTATTCCGCGCCCGATCCGGAAATCGGATATTTGACTCGCTATGCGGCAGGCATACGCGAGAACGGAGGGGTCTATTCGCATGCGGCGACGTGGGCCATAATGGCCGAATGTATGCTTAAGAGAAAAACAAAGGCTTACAATATGTATAAGAAGATGATACCGCCGAACCGCGGCATGAACCCGGATCTATATAAAGGTGAACCCTATGCAATGCCGGGCAATGTAGACGGTCCAGACTCCGCATTTTTCGGAAGAGGCGCATGGACTTGGTATACCGGCTCTGCCGCCTGGATGTTTCGTGTTATCGTAGAGTGGATACTGGGTGTCAGGCCTTCAAAAGAAGGATTGATTGTCGATCCGTGCATACCAGATGACTGGAAGGGGTTCAAGATGAGAAGGCTGTTTCGCGGCAAGATGTTTGAGATAACGGTGAAGAAAGACGGTAAAGGCAGGTTTAAGAGTAGCATAACGCAAATGACACCAGGTCACAGGAGCACAGGAGCACAAGTAGAAATAGCGGATAGCGTATAGGAAAAAAGATAGCGTTTAGCGGATAGTAAAGAAAATCGGTTTACGGTTATCGGTTAACGGAAAAGAAAAATCCCGTGAGCCATAAACCGATATAAAACTATAGTCTATCGACCATCGACCAGTCAGAATAATAGAGAGGTAGCAAATGAATTACTTTAAGACAGCGATACTATTGTTGACATTGACGATACTACTGGTTTGGATAGGCGGTCTCGTAGGCGGACAGCACGGCGCACTGGTAGCTTTTATCTTTGCAATGGTTTTGAACTTTGTGAGTTTCTGGTATAGCGACAAAATAGTGCTTGCCATGTATAAAGCCGAGGAGTTGCCTGAGAAAGAATATCCGGAGGTCTATAGCATTGTAAGAAACTTGGCTGAGGTAGCCAATATGCCAGTACCCAAGATTTATGTAGCCCCCAAAGAGGTACCCAATGCCTTTGCTACCGGCAGAAGCCCGGAAAAAGGTGTCGTCTGTCTGACGAGGGGCATATTGAAGCTCCTAAGCCATGAGGAATTGAGAGGCGTAATCGCTCACGAGATGGCGCATATTAAGAATAGAGACACTCTTATAATGACAGTAGCGGCTGCTTTGGCCAGCGCGGTGATGATGTTGGCATATATGGCCAGATGGGCCGCGATGTTCGGCGGCCTGGGAGGACGCGACTCGAGAGACAGGTCCGGAGGCGCAATAGGACTTTTTGCCGTGGCTATCCTGGCGCCGCTCGCAGCTACTTTGATACAGTTGGCCATATCGCGCTCCAGAGAATATGCGGCGGACAGACACGGAGCGCAATTTGCGCGATCGGGTCAAGGCCTGGCAAACGCCCTTAGAAAATTGCATAATGCCGCGTCTCACTATCGGTTGGGCGCAACGCCGCAGACGGCACACCTCTTTATAGTAAACCCTTTGAGCGGAGAGTTTTTAACGGGGCTCTTCATGACACACCCGCCGGTCGAGAAGAGGATTGAGATACTCCAGTCATTATAATAAAGAGACAATATTTTCGTATCAGGAGAATCGATGAAGCTCAAAAATTATTTTGTAAATACCGGAATCGGAAGCCTGCCGCATAAGGACGAAAAGAAGGCCTGTGAAACGGTGTTCCGCGAGTTTCAAAGAATACCGTTCTGGCCGCAACTCGTAAATAGGTCATTTTTGGAGGATATGATAGTACAGTTTTCCGAGCGCATGCCCGGTATAGAACTTGACAGCGAGCAGAAGAAGTTATTCGTAAAGAGAGGCCCAAATATCAGAAAAGACATAGAAGAGTTAGAGGAGAGGTACTCTTCAGACGACCTGGAGTATTTTTCTATAAGCGAGGATTACGCGGCCGGTTTCTATGAATATCTGTTCAGGCTCAAGGAATACGATCTATCCGAGGTCGACTATTTAAAAGGCCAGATAACAGGTCCGATCAGTTTTACATTCGGCGTCTCCGACAAAGGGGGCATACCTCTTTTTTTCGATAAGGAACTGAGAGAGGCTGCGGTCAAGACTTTGACGCTCAGGGCGAGATGGCAGGCGGCGCGGCTTAAGAGGATATTTAGGGATATAATAATCTTCATAGATGAGCCGTCGCTCGTATTTTTTAAGCACTCGGGGGATAATTCGAAGATAAAAAAAGAGGAACTCAGGGCTTATATTAACAGGGTGGCCGAGGCAATCCATACAGAGGGATGTTTTGCGGGATTGCACTGTTGCGCTGATTGCGATTGGGATTTTGTGCTTTCTACCGATGTCGACATAGTGAACTTTGACGCCTACAGCTACGGCGCCGGTTTTGTCAAAAGCCATTTAAGCATATCCTCTTTTTTGGAGAGAGACGGAATTTTGGCGTGGGGAATGGTACCCACTACACCCGATCTTACTACAGAGAACGTGGATAGATTGATAATAAAGCTCGAGGAATATATAGATCAATTGGCCGCCAAGGGTATCGGGAAAGAACTGATAACGCGCTCTTCGTTGATAACGCCGAGCTGCGGATGCGGCGCGCTGGATGTTAAAGGCGCCGAGACGGTCCTGGGCAATTGCATGAAGTTGTCTCAGTATGCCCAGGAAAGGTTTCTATAGGTAGAAGATATGTTCAATAAAAATCCATACATAGTTAAATACGGGGGAGGCGACTCCAGTGCCGTGGATTTGGAAAAGGCGAAGGTTGTCGTCGTACCGGTGCCTTACGAAGGCACCGTCACATACAGGCAAGGTACAAGAAACGGTCCCTCGGCTATCATAGAGGCGTCGAGCAATATGGAATTATTCGACGAAGAACTCAATGTCGAAACACATAAGATGGGTATATATACCCTGCCTCCTATTGATTTGTCGAACGCCTCCCCGGAAAACATGGTAAGCGCGGTCTATAAGACGGTGAAAGATTTGATGTCTGGCGGCAAATTCCCGGTTGTAATCGGCGGAGAACATACTGTTAGCATCGGAGCGATTAAGGCAGTCAAAGAATCGGTGGGGGAGATGTCAGTGCTCCAATTGGACGCCCACTCAGACCTGCGAAACGAATACGGCGGGACAAAGTTCAATCATGCCTGCGTGGGAAGGAGGCTCCAAGAGATAGCCCCTCTTACTCAAGTGGGAATAAGGAGCGTATCGAGAGAAGATAAAGAGTTTCTCGACGGCCCGAACAATATTACAAGGGTAGTTAGCGCCTATGATATATTAAACGATTCACTTTGGGATAGAAAGATGCAGGATGCATTGAAGGACAAGGTCTATATTACGATAGACCTAGACGTATTTGACGTATCCATAATGCCGGCGGTCGGCACGCCCGAACCGGGCGGACTGGGCTGGTATTTGATGCTTGACATACTGAAGTTGGTCGTTCAAAGTAAGGAGATAGTAGGATTCGACGTCGTTGAATTATCGCCTCTGGATGGCAACGTAGCGCCGGATTTCCTGGCGAGCAAACTCATCTATCGTTTATTGGGCTATATATTTTACGGAAAAAGTAAAAAGAAATAATTACTGTTTGCAAAGAGAGTTCTTTAAGATATAATAATAGGCACCCTATATTGAGGAATAAAATATGTTGATTGTCCCTAGAAGCAAATTACTGGTTCCGCGTAAGATGTTTTTTACCAAAGGGGTAGGTTCTCATAAGTTCGAGTTGCGCTCGTTCGAGCTCGCTCTTAGAGACGCCGGGATAGAAAAATGCAATCTGGTGCAGGTATCGAGCATATTGCCGCCCGGATGCCAGATCGTCTCGAGAAATGAAGGGCTTAAGGAGCTGATACCGGGGATGCTAACATTTTGCGTGATGGCGCGGTGCTCGAGCAATGAACCCCATCGGCTCATTGCTGCCTCGATAGGCGCCGCTATACCAGCCGATCAGCACGCCCATGGCTATCTCAGCGAACACCATGCTTATGGCGAGACCGAGAAGATAGCCGGCGATCTTGCCGAAGACCTTGCCACAGCGATGCTTGCATCAACATTGGGTATAGAGTATGACGAGGATAAGGGCTGGGACGAAAACCAGAAGGAATACCGAATAGGTAGCGATAAGGTGGTCAAGACCACCAACATCACCCAATCCACCGTTATCAGCGCAAGCGGGACATACTCAACCGTAATAGCTGCCGCCGTCTTTATATTTTAATACCCCACCATTTTTCGTCATTAAGATCCCAGGGATTAGGGATTTACTTTTAACCTAAAGAAAGCATATGGCAATACATATTTATCCGGTTTGCAATTTGAAGTATCTTTGCCCCGGAGACAGACGGCTCAGTTTTAGAGATTCCGTACTGGCGTTGGGGGCGGAACAGAAAGGGAATTTTTCGCTGTTTTTAGGAGGCGCGCTTTTTTCCGGTCCGGAATTCGGCAATCTGAGAAACCCCGCGGAGTTCAAAAACTTTGAGAAAGATATAAAGTCTATCAGCAAGTCTCTCTCCGGCAGCAAAAGCGGTTTTCCCGGGATTATTGCCTGCGACCTTCACCCCGAGTACATGTCCACAAAATTGGCAATGGCCCTTGCCGATGGAGAAAGAGCGAAAGGAAGGAGGGTCCGGCTGATACAGACACAGCATCACCATGCCCATGTTGCGAGTTGTATGGTCGAGAACGGATTGAAGGATAAAGTCATAGGCGTCGCGTTCGACGGCACGGGATACGGCAGCGACGGACATATCTGGGGCGGAGAATTTCTGGTAGCAGACTATTGTGATTTTAAGAGGGCAGCGCATCTGGCTTATGTAGCCATGCCCGGCTCAGATAAAGCGGCGGAAGAAGTTACTCGCATGGCCTTCTCATATATATACAGCACATACGGTGAGGATTATAAGACCCTGAAACTGAAGTTGTCGAGGGTATTGGGCAGGGATAGATGTCTGTTATACGCTGAGATGATAAAAAAGAAGATAAACACCCCCCTGACTTCATCCGTAGGTCGGCTTTTTGACGCGGTCTCCGGACTCATCGGTTTGAAGGAGACAATTTCTCATGAAGGCGAGGCTGCGATTGAACTTGAGAAGGTTGCCGATATCCATTGTTCTAAGAGGTACAGATTTGTTATCAAAGAGGATGACGAGGGCCGACTCATAATAGAATTTTGGCCTATGATAAAGGAGATCGTCAGCGACCTCAAGAAGAGAGAATCAACGGGTTCGATATCCGGAAAATTCCATAATACCCTGGCTGAGGCAGTTATGGAAGCATGTATTAGTATAAGAAAAAGAAACGGAATAAATAAAGTTGCATTGACCGGAGGCGTATTTCAGAATGAGCTTCTTATGATACGCGTTAAGAGAAGACTTAATGATAGTGGTTTTTCGGTCTATGCGCATTCTAAAGGCAAATGCAGCGACATAGGCCTATCGATAGGCCAGGCCGTCATAGCGCGGACCCGTAAAAAAAGGAGCATGTGATGTGTCTCGGGATACCCATGAAGATAGTCAGCTTAAAAGGCGAAAATGCGGTGGTCAAGTCCGGGAAGACCGAGAGAGGGATAAACATCGGCTTATTGAAAGGCGTCCGCATGGGCGACTACGTTATAGTGCATGCCGGTTTTGCAATAGAAAAGCTCGACGAGAAGAGGGCCCTTGAGACACTGGATATATTAAGGCAGATGCGGGTGTGAAAATATAAGTCATCAGTCTTCAGACATCAGATATCAGAAGAAATTCTGACGTCTGACGACTGATATCTGATAACTGACAACTTAAATATGAAATACGTAGATGAATACAGAGACAGAAGGATAGCAACCGGCATATCGCGCGCGGTGGGCTTCGCTTGTCGGCCCGAAAGAAGATACAATTTTATGGAGGTATGCGGCACCCATACGAATACGTTCTTTAAATTTGGGTTGAAGACGCTCATTCCGGAAAATATACGCCTCCTTTCCGGACCGGGCTGCCCTGTTTGCGTCACGGACGTATCTTACATGGATAATGTTATACGTCTTTCGGGAATGGAAGGTATCATCATCGCAACCTTTGGGGACATGATCAGAGTCCCCGGAACCCATTCGTCCCTATATAAAGAACGTACCGAGGGAAGAGATATAAAGATAGTCTATTCGTCTTTGGATGCGCTCAAAATCGCAGAGACAAATCCCTCCAAAAAAGTCGTATTTCTTGCCGTAGGTTTCGAGACCACGTCTCCGACCGTGGCATTGACGCTGATTGCGGCAAGGAAGAGAAGAGTAAGAAATTTTTATGTGTACGTCGCTCACAAGCTCAT
>JAFGFD010000070.1 GCA_016931215.1 Candidatus Omnitrophota bacterium | reverse complement strand
GCAACAAAAGTCATGGAGATGATAGATAAATTAAAAGCGCAGAACAATATCCAAGGGCGGATCATACAACTTAAACTAGAAAAGCTTGCAAGGTCTACATATGTTCAGATGGATCTAAAATCTATACGCGAACTGCTTAGCGATGCTTTTCATGTAGATATTCATCCAGAGCTCGTACGAGAAGAAGGTGGCGGCTCTGCGTCTGAGAAGCCAATCGATGCTCTTCCCCTAGAGTTTGAACGGTTTCTGGCGGATATTAAAATGTCTGAGAATGAACGAAAAGAATTTGTGAATCTAGGGATCTGCTATATCAACCATGCCCAGGAAAAGGAGCAGATTTGATAGTCCGACGTCTTACATTAAATAATTTCCGCAGATTCAGGCACTTAGATCTTACGGATCTTCCAGCAGGACTTATAGGCATTATAGGTGAGAATGGATCCGGAAAGTCGACTATTTTAGAGGCCGTGGGCTGGGCTCTTTACGGAACATATGCATTAACGGACAGAACTAACAAAGAGGGAGTAAAGACTCAGGGTGCTGATGCTGATGCGAATTGTGAGGTAGAGATTGAATTTGAAATGGCAGGAGATACATATAAGGTAGTCCGGCGGTTACAGGGAAAGAGGGCTATAGCTCAGGCGTTTGTATATAAAAATGGTAAAGACAAGGCGGTTGCAGAGCGAGAAGATGGCGTTAATGTATACATTTCGAAACTTTTTGGCATGGATCGAAATACCTTTTTTGCATCAGTGTTTGCAAGACAAAAAGAACTCGACCTGTTGACTTCGCAGGATCCGGCACAGCGCCAGCAGATTATCAGGCGGCTCTTGCGTATAGACTTGATAGACTTGGCGATTAAGGATATAAAACAGGATTGTCGTCAAAAAAAGGATTTGGCCGGAAACTTAAAAGGTATGATAACGGACATAACTGCCATTAATGTGGAAATCGAAAAGCTTTCAGAAAAAGAGAAATCAATGGTCAAACAGCAGAAGGTTAATGAAGAAATATTTTCAAATATGAAAATGGAATTAAAGTCCGCTAAAGCTAAAAAACAGGAATTGGAATCTAAAAGAAAGGCTTTCCAACAGGTTCATACTGCCTTTGTTCGGGTCGAAAAAGAGATTCAAGGAAAGTCAGAACAGAGTAAAAAGCGTTCTTCAGAGCTTGAAGAGCTTATAATCGAGAAAAAAGAGCTTACCAAGATAGAGCCCAAGGAAGATGAATACCTGTCGATCAAGAAAACATTAGAAAAGTTTGAAGAGGTGCGCGGTCTATATGAGGAAAAGAAGGGCTTGGAAAAAGACTTGAATGAACGTTTAGATGATCTGGCCAAGGTTACGGAGGGTAAACAGAAGCTTACCGAACGTCTTGCCACTTATAAGGGCTTGGCGGACAAAAAGAAAAAGCTACAAGAAAAGTTGAAAAACGAGAAGGCGAGCTATAAGAGCATTTCCAAGGAGATAAACATACTTTCTGCCAAGATCGAGGCATGCAATGTATCTATACAACAACTGGAAGAAAAGAAAAAGAATATAGAAAAGCTCGGCCCAAAAAGCAAATGCCCTGAATGTTCTCAGGATCTCGGAACAAATTACGAGCGCATATTAGAACATTTTAATGAGGAGATGGAAAAACAAAGCCGGATAGAAAAGGAACTGGATACCAGAATTGAAAAAGAGAAGGCTAAGGCAGAAGCTACAGAAGAAAAGATTGGTGAGATTGAATCCAGCCTTGACAACCTACACGAAGACGAGAAGAAGGAATCTGGCATAAAGAGCAATATTCAAGTTGAGGAAAAAAGGATAACCGCGCTCACTGGAAGTGCAAAAAAGAGAAAAGCCCGGATCTCTGAAATCGGCGCTGTTGAATTTTCTGAAGAAAAATACAAAGGGTTAAAAATGAAGTCCAAAGAGCTTGTGAAATTTCACGAGCGAGTAATGAAATTACGAACAACGACAGCAAGGATACCAATACTTGGTAAAGAAATTAAAGCTCTTGAAGAGGAGGTATCAGAACTTACCAAAGAAAGAATGACTAAGGAGAAGGAACAGAAGGATATAGGTTTTAACGAAAGAGAGCTGGATGCCGCAACGGAATCCTACGAAAAACTTCAAAGCAAGACGCATGATCAAGAAATCGCTATAGAGAAGATAAGACACGAGATAGAGATGATAAAAACCGAAATTGCCCGTAAGAAAGATATGATTAAGCGTCAGGAAGAAATGCAGAAAAAATGGAAAGCGGCTGAAAGCGACGCAAAAAAATTAGCCGTCTTGAATGACCTTATGGACAAATTTCGACAGCACCTAGCAAGCCGTATAAGGCCGATGATGATAGCCCGAACGAGCCAGCTTGTGGCAGGGACCACGGAAGGCCGTTATGCGGCAGTCGATGTTGACGAGGAATACAACGTCTATGTATATGACGGAACCGAGAGTTTTCCAGTCAAGAGGTTCTCCGGAGGAGAGCAGGACCTGGTGAACCTATGCCTCAGGGTTGCTATATCACAGATAATAAGCGAGCAGAACAGTCGGACTGGCATTAACTTCATAGCACTGGATGAGATATTTGGGAGCCAGGATGCCGGACGCAAGGAAAATATCCTAAAGGCCCTAAATAATCTCTCCGAGCAATTTCGGCAGATTTTTTTGATTACACACCATGAAGACTTGAGGGATTCGATGCAACATGTTCTAGTTGTCGAAGAAACCGAAGAAGGTGTGTCTACAGCAACCTTTACGTCTTAAAAATACTGTAATTATTACATTAGCTAATGCGAGACAGAGTAAAATAACGGACTATAGGGGGCTGGTTCAGCGATTAGGCACATCCTAACTCGTTTAAGCCAGCGACCCCATTTTTCAAATAGGACTGGAACCACGATAGGTTTTGTAACTCCAATTATTTCAAGTTGTTACAGAATCCATTGTCAGGTAAAATGAAACTTCGACTGTTGTCCCGTTTGAGTTGGTTATGAGACGCCCTTGCGAAACATGGGCTGCATTGAAAATTTGGGCGTTCTCAGTACCAAAGATAGGAAGAGAAGCAAAATCAGTGGAGCCGGCTTTATCCGAAGCTACCGAAGAACTAAGGAGAGAACTACAGTAAATTTTGGCGGTAAACATGTCAGATAAAAAAAAGAAAAAAGTTTTTAAGAATGTGCTATGCGTTTATCCCCACGAGAAAGGTATTCCAGAGAAAAAATATTGCCCCCCGCTCGGACTGGAATATATTGCCACCGTTTTAGAAAATATAGTTGAGAAAGTTACGCTTATTGACATGAGATTTGAGTCGAACCTTGCGGATTTTATCAACGACGATACAGATTTGATTTGTATGTCCGTAAATTGGGATTATCAGCGAGAGGCAGCTGTAAATATTGTCAATCAAATTTCTCCCCATATTCGGCTTGTCGTAGGAGGAAGAGATGCTACGGCTCATGTCGAAGAAATTTTTGCGAAAGCTCCAAATATAGATATTATAGTTAGAGGAGACGGAGAAGATATTATTCGCGAAATAATTTCAAGTACCCATCTTAAAGATATCCCCGGCATTTCTTACCGTCAAGGTAGCGAAATAGTTCACAATAAAAACCGTGCCCTTCATTCGTTAAGCGACTCCATTTATCCCAATAGAAAATTAAGACGTGTTAATTATAGGCTCTCATATAAAAACATAGACTGTGGGCAAAGCGTAGATTTTATTTCAACCTCAAGGGGGTGTCCATATAATTGTAAGTTCTGTACTTTTAATAATAATCCTCTGGGACAGAAAAGAAACTGGAGCGGGAGATCAGCGCGTTCCGTCGTAGAAGAATTAAAGACGATCGATGCCACTTTTATTTTTGTAGTAGATGATAATTTTGCGGCAGACATGAAAAGAGTTGAGGAGATATGCGATTTGATAATATCAGAAGGTATTAAAAAGATATTTGCGGTCAGCTTAAGATTAGAGATTTATAAATACCCGCATATCTTAAAGAAGATGTTTAAAGCCGGCCTTAAAATACTTTTGTTGGGGATTGAATCGGCTCAAAATAAGACTTTAAGGTCGATGCAAAAAGGTTTTGATACTGCTTTAGCCGAAAAGGCATTTGCTGAGATTGGAAAGACAAATTTGTATCTTCATGGGTTTTTTATCGTCGGCTGTATAGGCGAGAGTGAATCAGAAATGTTAGAAATCGCTTCATTTGCCAAAAGACTTAAATTGGACACCTTAAATCTTAGTTTATTGAGGACAGAGAAATATTCGCCCTTAAACGATCTTATTTCAAAGTCCGGAGACTATTACATTGGTGAAAACAATATAGTGCTTTCAAAAGAAATCCCATTGGAAAAATTGAAGGATATTAGACGCCGGATAACCAGAGATTACTATGATTTCCCTACTATCTTAAGGATAATAAAGAAAATATTTACCGCTCGCATATTAAACTTCCATATTTTGGCGAAATTGATATATCTTCTTTTCCTTAAGGATATTTCGCGAGCTAAAAAAAGAAACTTTAAATCCACAATTATAGGCAAGAAACAGATTGACAGGACTGCGGGTGTTGACTTATATTATACCAACCTGTGAAAGATCGCGTTCAGGATGCGATCTTCTTCAGTTCTTTTGATATTACATTGGATTCCTTGTCAGTAATTCGGAGCAGGCCATTGATTGACATTTGACGCAGGAGATTGGGATCGCTGGTTTCCTTGGCTTTATCGATGAATTCCGGGGGCAGAGCATCGACCAGTTTTAATAGTCTGGCTATACGCTTACGGTGCAGATTTAATATCCTGGAGGCAGACAGGCAGGTTTCTTGGGGATGGGCTTGCATATAGGCCTTTACCACCAGGATCTGCTGGATTACGTTGACTGGTGGCTTTGGAAGCCGCTCCGGGGGGAAGGGATGGTCAAGAGAGACCTCAAGACGGGCCTTCCGCCTGCGATAAAACATCACAAGTAGTTGAACCGTTTGGGGTTGTGAAACTCGTCTGGCGTCTCGTTTGAGACCCCAATCCTTCTTGTGGGGAATTCAGTAGGATTCTATAAGGGTAAGTGTAAGAAATATTAGGAGATGTAAATAATGCGTAAGGTTATAATGGTCTTTTCAGTAGCGGGTTATGTGTTTTTAAATAGCTTTCTAATAATTGCCCATTGCGCTGATCCTGCGATTTATGTTGATATATACATTCCGGATAAGGCCTATAATGGAACTACTTTACTTCCGGACCATCATGATCCTCAGAAGACGCGGGTGATTGAAATAGATATGAAAGGCGACATCGTATGGGAATATGTACTTCCCGCAAATTTGAGGCGTTACACAAATCCTGGGTTTGACGCGGAACTACTTCCAAATAACAATGTGCTTATTGTATTGCCCAAAAAGGGGGTGTGCGAGATCAACCGCAGCGGCGATATGGTATGGTCGCATTGGGATAGTAAAATTTCCCATGACGCCGATCGTCTGCCCAACGGCAATACCATTTACGTGTTCGGAGACGACGACCGGATAGACGATGCTCAGGTAAAAGAGGTAGACCCGCAGGGGAAAATTGTCTGGAGATGGTATGCCAAGAACCATTTTAGTACCGCCGAATACCAAAATATTTACAGCCAGGGCTGGACACATATTAACGCAGTGACTAGATTAGCAAACGGCAATACCCTCGTTAGTTTGAGGAATTTCAATTGTTTGGCTGAAGTTGATCCGCGGGGAGACGTAGTTAAGGTTATAGATAAGGACTTTCTTGAAGGCCAGCATGATCCTGAAGTCTTGGCAAGCGGTAACATACTGCTTGCCAATCACGGCAACCCTCAGGAGGCTCTGGAGATTGACAAGGATACGGGCGAGGTTATCTGGCGGTTCCCCGTATTCAAACGCCAGTCCTGGCCGCTGAGGGATGCCGACAGGTTGCCAAATGGCAATACATTAATTACCGGCTCAACTATGATTCTTGAAGTTACTCCAGAGCAACAAGTGGTATGGCGAGTATGCATGAAAGATTCCATAATTTCTGGTCCGCGGGAGTCTGCGTCTAAGGGTTTCTTCAAAGCTCAGCGCCTCACAGCGTACTAAATCCCGTATTTTTGATAATAGCTGTTTTCGACCTT
>JAFGFD010000008.1 GCA_016931215.1 Candidatus Omnitrophota bacterium | reverse complement strand
CCGTCGTAGCCTCCGTCGAGGGATGATCTGTTTTCACGGAGGACCTCGGGCTGCAAGTTCTTAAGGTCCCTCCTGCGCACATAAGGCGGATTTGATAATATTATATCGAAATAATTATAATATACGTCAGATATCTTATCAAACACGTTGCTTTTTATTAGACGGATTTTATTTCTGACGCCGTGTTTACTTATGTTTTTAGTCGCCACCTTCAGCGCCTTTTCAGATACATCGGAAGCAATTATTTTACAACCTGATATATTTTTTGTCAATGAAATAGCTATATTGCCGCAACCTACCCCTATTTCTAATATGTTTATCCTTTTCTTCCCCAGTAGGTTAATTATTCCGATGGTCTTTTCAACCAAGAGTTCCGTCTCGACCCTGGGTATGAATACGCCGTCTTCCAAAGAGAGGCGAAGACCCATAAAATCCACGCTCTTGAGGATATACTGTAAGGGATACCTCGTTGCTCTCAAATCGACGCTTTTCCTGAAATCTTTGATTTGGGCATCCGATGGCTTAAATTCCTTGCGCAGATATACATCCTCCCGCGACATCCCGAAGCTATGCATAAATATGCTTTCGGCATCAGACCTCGGGTTTTCTACGGAGGTCATCGCTAGTTCGTCCTCAGCCCATTTTATTAAACTGAAACCGTCTTGAATAATCACGATCCCTTTACTTTCGTCAATTTGATTTGTCTTTTTTTCCCAACCTTAGCTTTCTTTCACTTTCCCTTAGATTGGCTATAAGTTCGTCGAGATCCCCCTCCAGGATTTCAGGAAGACGATATAACGTGAGATTTATCCTGTGGTCTGTTACGCGCCTGTCCTGAAAATTATAAGTTCTTATCTTTTCTGACCTGTCCCCGGAGCCCACCTGCTTCTTCCTGTCCTCTGCGGTCTTTGCAAGCTGATCCCGCTTCAATTTATCGTAAAGGCGGGCCTTCAGCACGCGCATCGCCTTTGCCTTATTCTTATGCTGGGACCTTTCGTCCTGACAGCTTACGATAAGCCCGCTCGGAATGTGTGTTATTCTCACGGCGGAGTCCGTGACATTTACGTGTTGTCCTCCCCTGCCGCCGGCCCTGAACACGTCTATCTTCAGATCCTCGGGCTTTATCTCGACATCGACATCCTCAGCTTCCGGCAGAACCGCTACGGTGACCGCAGACGTATGGATTCTTCCCGAGGTCTCGGTCTCAGGCACTCGTTGTACGCGGTGAGTACCGCTTTCATATTTAAAAAATTTATAGGCGCCCTGCCCTATTACCGAAAATATCACCTCCTTAAAACCGTTCTTTTCACTCAGAGACGCGCTTATGATCTCGGTTCTCCAATTCATCCTCGCCGCGTATTTTAGGTACATCCTGTAGAGCCCCGCAGCAAAGAGGGCGGCTTCTATTCCCCCCGTTCCCGCCCTTATCTCCACTATTATGTTCCTTTCGCTCTCGGCGTCCTCGACGTAAAGAAGGTCCTCGAGGGTCTTGATTATTTTTCGCTTTTTCTCTTCCAGTTCGCCAATCTCAGATTGAGCGAGCTTCCTGAGCTCGTCATCGCTGTGGGCAAGCAGCTCTTTTTTAATATCGATTATTTCTTGGTCGAGTTTTTTATAATCTCTAAACTTGTCGACGATCCTGAGAAGATGCGAATGCTCTTTTGCATATTTCCGGAAAAGTTCGCTTTTATTTACGACGTTGGGGTCGGAAAGAAGGGCCTCCAGCTCGAGCAGTCTCTTCTCTTTTTTCTCCAATTCCTCTAACATTTTTATACCTTGTCGCTACCTTTTTTATCGTCATTGACTTGATCCGCGCTGCCTTGCTCGGTCTCTTGAGATAAGCCATTGTCTTCCTGGCCGCTCTCGACTTGCGTCTTTTTTCCTGCGTCTTTTCGCGGTCTTGTGTCAGCGTACCTCTTTTTGAATCTATCGACCATCCCGGCGGAATCCACGAGTTTTTGTTTGCCCGTGAAGAACGGGTGGCATTTTGAGCATATGTCGACCTTTATGTTTTGCTTGGTAGATCTTGTATGGATTACCTCACCGCAGGCGCAGGTAATTATGGTCTCTTTATATTCGGGGTGTATATTTTTTCTCATTTCTGTCTCCTTTTTTTATTCTGCTGTGAATAAAAGAGGACGTCTCATAAACGCCGTTGAAACGCCCCCCTTAATGAATCGCTTAGAGAGCATGAATCTTTATGGATGTCTAGGGTTTATTATTCATGCTCATAAGGAATTCGGCATTAGTCTTTGTCTTCGAAACCTTTTGCGTAAGCAACTCCATAGCTTCTATTGTATTCAACTCGTTTAGAAGTTTTCTTATGAGCCAGATCAGCTTAAGCTCATCCGGATTGACAAGGAGTTCTTCCTTTCTTGTATTGGACCTTTTTATATCGATAGCAGGATATATACGCTTTTGGAACAGGTTTCTATCCAGTTGAAGCTCCATATTGCCCGTACCTTTGAATTCCTCAAATATGACTTCATCCATCCTGCTTCCGGTTTCGATTAGAGCCGTAGATATTATAGTCAGACTCCCGCCCTCTTCAATGTTACGCGCGGCCCCGAAAAATCTTTTCGGTTTATGCAATGCGTTTGCGTCCACGCCCCCGGAAAGTATCTTTCCGGAGTGGGGTATTACCGCGTTGTACGCCCTTGCCAAACGGGTAATGCTGTCGAGCAATATTATAACATCTTTTTTGTATTCTACAAGTCTTTTAGCCTTTTCCAATACAATCTCGGCCACCTGTATATGCCTTTCGGCCGGTTCATCGAATGTTGAGCTGATAACCTCACCCTTTACGGATCTCTGCATATCCGTGACCTCTTCCGGACGTTCGTCTATGAGAAGGACTATGAGCATTGCGTCCGGATAATTGGCCGTTATTGCATTTGCGAACTTTTGAAGCAATACGGTCTTGCCGCTGTAGGGAGGGGCGACAATCATCCCACGCTGCCCCTTGCCGACAGGCGTTATCATGTCCATTATTCTCATAGAGACCTCGTTAGCTTCGGTCTCAAGCAAGTACCTCTCGTTCGGATAGAGAGGCGTCAGATTGTCGAAGAGGGTCCTTTCTTTGGACATCTCCGGATTTTCAAAGTTTACCGCTTCTACCTTTAGCAGGGCAAAATACCTTTCGCCCTCCTTCGGGGGCCTGATTTGTCCGCTCACGGTATCTCCCGTACGAAGGTCAAAACGCCTTATCTGAGAAGGGGATACGTAAATATCGTCTGGGCAGGGCAGATAGTTGTAATTGGGGCTTCTCAAGAAGCCGAATCCGTCCTGTAGGATTTCAAGGACACCTTCTCCGAAAAGAAGGCCGCTCCTTTCGGCTTGGGCCTGAAGTATCTTGAATATCAGCTCATGCTTCTTAAGCGAGCTAATGCCGTTTACCTTCATCCTTTTTGCGATTTTGCCGAGCTCCGAGATCTTGAGGCCCTTCAGCTTGTCTATTGCTACGTCGCCGTCTTTTGTTACAAAATCTCCCTTTTCGGTCTTTGGTGCGTCCTTTGTTTCTTTGATTCCTTTGGTGTCTTTGACCATGTGCGAGTTATTCACTTCTCTTGAAGTCTTGTTATTCTGCGTTTTGTTTGTGCCCAATTTTTCCTCCTTTTGAGTCGAGACAAACTTTGCCACCCAATATAAAATGAAGGCTAAAAGCCCGCACCTTATTTTAAGTAGCGCTCTTCTTTATTTTGTCGTATAAGGCATTTACAGACTTGTTAGTGTCCACCTCGGGGCCACTATTGTCGATTACGTAATCCGCATATCTGATCTTGTTTTTGAGTGGCAGCTGATTTTTTATTCGTGCCATTATCTGTTCCGTCGAGATCCGCATCTTCTTTTTAATCCGTCGGATTTGGGTGGCCCTCGATGTCTTGACTACGATTACTATGTCACATATATTGTGAAGACGCGCCTCTATGAGTAATGGAGCGTCTATTATGACGATCTTTGGTTTTTCGCAGGTATGGGCCTTGCGGATAATCTGTTTGATCTGTTTTATGACTGAAGGATGTATTATATTAGAAAGTCTTTTTATGGAAGAGGCCTCCTTGAAGGCGGCATCGGACAACCTCGCTCTATCTATTCGGCCTTTTTTATCCAAGATGTCTTT
>JAFGFD010000007.1 GCA_016931215.1 Candidatus Omnitrophota bacterium | reverse complement strand
GCTCCTATGAAGAGGCCTTCCAGTCTAAATATGCTCTGAATGTCTCTGTTGGTAGCGCCTATGGCCTTCAGTATTCCTATGTCTTTGGTCTTTTCCACAACCTTGACGATGAGAGTGCTTGCTATATTAAAACATGCTACCAGGACTATGAGCGTCAAGATCACGAACATGGTTATCTTCTCAAGTCTTAGGGCGCTAAAAAGATTCTGATTCATATCCATCCAGCTCTTGACAAAGTAAGGATAACCTAACGCCACGGCTATATCTCTTTTTATAAGATTCGCATCTGCGCCGTCATCGACCCTTGCTGCCACCCCTCCGATACGGTCTCCTATGGCGAACAGCTCTTGAGCCGGTTTTAAAGCTATGAATACATTCTGTGCGTCGAATGTATATAATCCCGTTTTAAATATAGCGGTTATTACAAAATCTTTGGGTCTCTTAGAGTTTGCCGAAACTACGGATACTCTATCTAGAATTTGCAGATTGAGTTCTCTGGCCAACTCGCTGCCTATCATAAGTCCGTCTTCGCCCAGAATAGGCCTCTCTTCTTCAAGTATGTACTTCTTTATATCTATTACGGTCTTCTCGCTGACCTCATCTATTCCGGTAATCAGGGCTCCGCTGAATAGATCGCCCGCCCGAATAATACCCTGACCCGAGACAAACGGCGAATATCCTTTAATGCGGCCGTCTTTCATCAAAGCATATGATATATTTTCATCGGGGTAGGTCAAGGGTCCATATTCCTTTTCGATATAGAGATGGGCATTGGTGCCGACTATTCTTGATTTGAGTTCGTTGTCGAAACCGCTCATCACGGCAAGAACGATTATAAGACAGGCTACCCCGACGCTTACTCCCATTATCGAAATGAGGCTTATCGTAGAGACAAACCGTTCTTGCCTTCTGACTCGAAAGTACCTCAACGCAATAAAAAGTCGCCAATTCATGATTTATTTTATTTTATTTTGATTTGTTGTCCGTGACGCGTATTGCGCAAATATCCTATAACGCAATTAAATATTAACTACTTTCTTTGCGCAATTGAGGAAAGAGTATGACTTCTCTAATGGATGGGGAATCGGTCAATAACATCACTAGCCGGTCTATGCCTATACCAAGGCCTCCTGCGGGCGGCATTGCGTGCTCCAATGCTCGCAAGAAGTCTTCATCGAGATCGCCTTCCCTTTGCTCTTCGAAACGCCTTCTCTGCTCAATGGGGTCGTTCAACTCCGAATAAGCGTTCGCCACCTCCAGGCCACCTATGAATAATTCGAACCTGTCGGTTAAAAGGGGGTTGTCCTTCTTGACCTTTGCCAGAGGGCATAAAACCGTAAATATATCTATTACGAATACCGGATGATTTGATTTTGGCGTCAAGAGGTCCGCTATTATATTTGCGACCTGCGTCCTGCCGACCGCCCCTCCCTCAATTTCTATTCCTTTGTTCTTCAATTTTTGAACCCAAACCTTTTCATCATCGCCCGCATTGATGTCATAAGCCTCTTTCATTATCCCAGCGAACGAAACGACTTCCCACTTGGATAGATCTATCGTATTACCTTGATACTCGAATTTTTCATTGCCGAGAACCTGCTTAGCCGTCTCGTTAATCAATTCCCGGGTTAGATCCATCGTAGAGCGCATATCCCCATATGCCGTGTATACCTCCAACATAGTAAATTCCGGATTATGACGGGTGGATATGCCTTCGTTTCGAAAGCTCTTATTGATCTCATAAACCTTTTCATACCCCCCGACAAGGAGTTTCTTAAGATATAATTCCGGGGCGATTCTAAGATAGAGGTCCATGTCAAGCGCTTCATGATGAGTCTTAAACGGTTTGCCGGAAGCGCCGCCCGGTATAGGTTGCATCATGGGAGTCTCAACCTCAAGATACCCCTTTTTGTCCAGTATCGCTCTTATACTCTTTATTATCTTGGAACGTATTTTGAATATCTTCCTTGTTTCGTGATTGGCAATGAGGTCGAGGTATCTCTGCCGGTATCTGGTCTCGATGTCCTTGAGGCCATGCCATTTCTCGGGTAGCGGCTTCAGGGCTTTTGAAAGAACGGTATAATCTTCGACTTTCACCGTCGGTTCACCCGTCTTGGTTTTAAAGAGCTCGCCCTTTATGCCGATAATATCGCCGATATCCAGGGCGGATTCCACAAGATCGAATTTGTCCTTGCCTACAATGTCCGTCTTTAAATAAAGCTGAATCTTCTCATCTTCGTCTCTCAGATCGCAGAAGATGCTCTTTCCATGTTTCCTTTTGGCCATAATGCGACCGGCTATTGTACACGAAGTGCCCTCTTTAAAATCGGCGATCAGGTCCTTGATATGAGCTGTTATCTCAAGCCTGCCGCCGAATGGGTCGATTCCATTCTTCTTTAAAAGTTCCAATTTCTCCTGTCTGCTTTGCAAGATATCCGACATAATTCCCCTCGCATTATTTTAGTGAGTCTATATTATATATGATTAGCTTATATATGTCAAGAAAATGGGGTATTATGCGAATTTTGTCTTTGCTTCGGCAGTACCTTCTGCCCAACGACAAATATAAATAAAATAAGCGGCTCTTTAGTCCTTTAGAGCCGCTTATAAAAGGCCTTATTGGGCCTTTTGCCTATTCTTCAGAATAATGTCTTTATCCGCTGCGTGCGCTCTATTGCTACCACCTCCTACAATCTTGAGATCGGTTTTTTATATGTAGCTTAATACTACATATCGTTATTGTCGATATCGCTGTCTTCTCCTTCTCCGTTTTCATATTGTGTATTCAGATATTTACAAAATTTATCATTATCCGCGTTCTCTATATGTGTAAACATCACTCCGATTTCAGAATTATTTGAAAATTCTCTCTTCCATACCACGCGGCCCACTGCCCTCATCGGCCCAAACGACTTCTTGGAATCCGATAACTCGACACCGATTACATCTCCGACTTTGTAATCATCGCCGGCTGCGAGCTGCATGCTGAAGCCTCCCAGGCTTATGTCTTGAGTAAACCCTCTTTTTTCATTTTCCGGGGCATCGGCCTTTTTCAATGTTACGGATATGCCTTTCTTAAAACGAGGGAACTCCCTTCTCTCGGTCTGCGATGTAGTGATATGGATAATCTTTTCAAGGAGTTCATACTTATCCTTTGCCCCCTTTCCCGTAATGCCGAGTCTCTTAGCGGCGTCCACAAGGGCGCTCATTATCTCTATCCTCGATAATCGCGATCCTGTCGAAAAGAGTGAATCCATTCCTATCTTGTCGAGATATTCCATCTCGTCCCGAGTCAATAGGGCGATCACCCTCTTTCTCTTCTTATCATTATTGCTAATCATTTGACTCACCACCTTAAATAAAAAACCCCGATTTCCGTTTGGCACATAGCTATCTGAAAATCGGGGCTATAAAAAATAAAAAATCTTCCATTTCGGCAGCCAGTCGACCATGTTCCGAGTTTTCGGAATTTAGGCACTTAGCTTTGCAGCCCCACCCTTTCAGATGGTTTGCCTTTATCGATGAAACATTTTCAAAAAACCGCAACTCTCACTTCTACATCAAGTATACTGCACAAAGTGACATATGTCAATAATGTAAAGACTACCTGTTGTATTGTTAACTGATGACGAGTAGCCAAAAGAGGGAACGCCGAAAGAGGGAACGTTTCTCCTCGTCGTAACTCCTTACCGGAAAACAAGTTACAAATATATGTTTTCCAGACCTGTCCCCTTTTAAAGGAGTTATAGCTGGGGACAGGTCTGGAAAAGCTTAATTCGTAACATACTGATTTCAAAAGAGTTACATAAATGAGAAAGCCGAAACACGGATGGTTTCGGCACTTCCTCGCACATTTCGTGCTCGGTCGCGTCCCACCTTTAATCCTTAAGGTGGACGTCCACATAGCAGGCGAGGAGTTCCCTTATCTTCTCCGGAGGCAGGATCTTGAAATAACTGTCGATTACCGCATGACCGATCTCATGCGCCAAGACCGATTCTCCCAAATTCTCATATGATATGTACACAGTCCTGTACTTATGTATATAAAAGGCCTTATGGCCCTCTTGTTCTCTGAATATCCTCTCGTACGCAGCCCAGAGCTCGATTTCGTTTTCATATACCTTTATATTGACATGGAAATCTTCCGGCTTCATGTCCAGCACCTTCATTGCTTTCCTCGCTATTATATCGATCTTGTTCGCAAGTATCTGTTCCTCCGAAATGCCTCTGTCCAAAAATAGCCTGTTTTCTATCGGATCGAACCTTGCAAAACTGGTATCTATCCGCGCCGATACGCTTCCCGCGGTCATATTTTTGTCTATGTATATAGTGGAAAAGGTGCTTTCCACAACAAGCCAGTCCGCCATATTCTCGCCTGTGCCGTCTTCCGGAAGATCTGCGGCGTATAACGGCAATGACGTGATAAACATAAGTAAAACGGATATGTATAATAGGTTCCTGTTAATCATCACACCCGCAGGTTAAATTTGTGTATGTTCTCTATAAGCTGATTGCTCGTCTTTTCAATCTTCTCTACGATTTCGCCCAGTCCTTTAACCTGATTCTTATTCGCAACATCCTTCAATTCTGCGCAAATCGCGGCGACTTCTCTTATGTTGGTCTTCATCTCCAGAAGAAGCGTGTTCAGGCGCCTCGATGTCATATTGAAGGCCTCCGCAAGTTTCTTCATCTCATCTCCGGCTCTAAAATCGACATAGAAGCTCAGATCCCCCTCTCCCAGGCGAACAATCGATTTTTCGAGTTTATATAAAGGCCCCGCGATCCTGTGCGACATGAACAAAACAACTATAATAGTAGCTATTCCGACCAGAATAACGGATAGAAAACCTCCCGCTATCAGGGCCGGCATGATGAATTGGGTGCTCGGTTTTATCTGAAGCCTTGAGTTCTCGAAGACCGTTGTGACGCTGTCGGTCGAAAATCGGTATATCATAAAGGAAAAGATCAAGGTGGCGATTACGACAAGAACGCAAAATTTTATTATAAACATGGTTTGAAAAGGCTTGTTGATAAAATAGTTGCTTCTTCTGTTTGCGCCGTTAGTCTTTTTCATATAATTTACCCCCTCTGTTAAATAAGCATTGTTACCAGCCGCCTAAAAATGACGATTATGGCAATTCGTCAAGTACCTTATCGTCTATGCGCACGCGGGCTTCCTTCCGCAAGCTATCTATCCATTCATTCAAAAGGTCTCTCTCTTTCTGCATGCTTATAGATTTCGCAATATCGCTCTTCAGCACTGCCAGCGGTAATATATCGGTCGCCCTACGGTCTTCTATGACTATCAGGGCCCATCTATCGCTTAATTCCACAATCTCTTTATACTTCTGTTTATCGATATTGAAGACGCTGTACTCCAAAAGCGACTTTTCTTTGCTAAGACTATACCATTTTGAGGGTACTGTATAAGAAAGATGGAGCCTGTCTTCCTCCTTTTCAAGAAGATGGGCGTCTATATCATCTTTGTAGTTGAGCATCTTCCGAGCCGTTTTTTCATTGTCGAAAACATAGACCTTCGCCTTTATCTCGTCTCTCATCTTTTCATAATACGCTATTATCTCATCGTCATAAACTCTGACGGTATCTGTTATCTGCTTCGATTTTTTCGCAAGAAGATTTTTGAGCAAGGTCTGCTCCCAATATAACTCTATGGTCTTCATAAAACTCTTATCCTTATCTAGGCCCTGCCGCTGCGCTTCCTGCAATAGCACCTCTTTGATGATTAGCGAGTCAAGTATATCCTCCTTAGTAATGGGTATGTCGCCGATGAGTTTTCCGGTCTGCATGATCTCTTTGGACTCGTAATTGAAATCGCCGACCGTCATCTTATAGTCGTTGACGGTTGCTACTATCTTCTCGGAAAAGTCCTGCCTGCTACAACCTGTAACCGCAGCCGATAAGACCAACAAAATAATCACGGCAAAGCACAACTTGGTATTTCTCGATCCCATATTTACCTCTCTTTTTTAAACTGCCTTGACCACTATAACTGTCATGTCATCGTGCTGAGGCGCTCCTTTTGAAAACTGCGCGATCTCGTCATACATCGCAAGCATTATCTTCTCGGCCGAATTCTCGAAGTTGGCCATAATAATATCCTTTACCCGCTGGATGCCGAACTCTCTGTGTTTCTTATCCATCGCTTCCGATATGCCGTCTGTATATAGAAAAAGTATGTCTCCGTCCGCAATTAGTATCTGCTTGTTTTCGTAATCCATCCCTTCCATTATCCCTATAGGCATACCGCTCGTTGTATCTATCTCTACTATCTTCTTATCTTGTCTGATGAAATGCAGGACGGTATTGTGACCTCCGTTTGAAAAGGTAAAATTTTTTGTCTTTTTGTCTACTACTATATACTGCATCGTGATAAAAGATTTCTCCATACCCTCTTTGGAAAATGTATCGTTTATTGCGCTCAATGTGCCGGCGGCGTCGCTTGTCGTTTTCGAGTGAGTCCTAAAAGAGCTTATGCCCCTGGCCATATACAAGGCTGCCCCTACCCCTTTGCCTGACACATCGCCTATCATTATCCCGAACTTATCGCCCTCCAGCTCGGCAAAATCATAGAGGTCACCTCCCACATGTTTTGCGGGGCTGCATCTTGCCGCAAATTCCAAAAAAGAGATCTTCGGATACTCCCTGGGAAGAAAACTTTGCTGTATCTTCCTGGCGATCTGCAGCTCATTCTCAAGAATCCTCTTTTCGTATCTGACGGTCTCGTAATGGTTGACCGCCACAGCCGTATATGTAACCAGGACTGCTAGGAGTGGGGTAAAGGTGCTGATCCAAAATCTAAAATACGCAAATAATAGAAAGCTTAGAATGGCGTATCCGAAAAAAACCGCGGACATAACGCCCAGATTGGCGACCATCTTCCTCCCTCTCTTTGTCAAAAACGAAAGGATCAGGCAGGTAATCATGATCGCGAGAACGTCGAGATAGAGCGGTGAGGTACTTATCAATTTTCTGTTGATAATATTTGAAAATGCCGTAGCGTGGCCGCCCACGGCAGGATAGATATTGGAAAAAGGCATAACTCGCGCATCAACGGTGCCCGTAGCCATATGACCCACGAAGACCACCTTGTCTCTCAGGCCTTTCAGTATATAATCTGAGCCGCCTTCCGTGGTCTTATTATATTCATGCAGGAGTTGAACGTAAGAATACAGCTTGAATATATGGAGCGGTCCGCTATAGTTGAGTAGAAGCGCCCCTTTCGAATCAACCGGGATGTGTATGTCTCCATTGTCCGCGTGTAAGATTATCCTGTGAGGCTTGATCACTATATCATCTATATCGATCCCTAAATAATCGCAGGCGAGCTGAAGGCTCATAGTAGGATACAGTCTCCCGGAATATTCGATTAGAAGCGGCAAACGCCGAGTTACACCGTCCGGGTCCAGCGGGGCATTTATCGCAGCGACACGCTTGGCAGCGTTAAACAACGGTTCCGTCGGAATGATTATATTTGACGCATTGTAATAACGGCTTTTATTCCGTGTATCGCAGTCTATGCTCGGCAATCCAGATATATCGGAATATGACTTTGAGACACCCTCCACTCCGCCCGCCCCATCTTCCGGAATCTCGAAATGGCTCGCGAGATATACATTGCCTCCGGAGCGAACGACCTCGGCGAATAGTTCATCGCCTTCCGCATCCACTTCCGGAAAAAGTATATCGAACACCACGCACTTGGGTCTAAAATTATTGATTATTTGAAGAAATGAAGCATGGTAACTCCTGGGCCATGGCCATCTACCCAGGACTTCGAGGCTCATATCATCAATACCCGCAATGGCGATATCGCCATTGTCCTTACCTTCGCCGCGTAATCTGAACATGCTGTCCAGCGTTATGTATTCAAAACGCTCAAAGGTATGAACGTCTTTGAAAGATCCGCTGTCTATGGCGCCGAATATGTAAATAATAGAAATAAAGAAGCCTACAAAGAAACTGATAAGCATGTCTTTGATACGCGCCGAGAGCTTTACCTTCCTTATCGAGTTTATTATTTTATTGAAAAATTCCTGGATATTCATCATCCTCATTTTAATATACATTCGTCTTATTTGATATAAATTATATCACAAGCCAATTGCTAAATCAATCTGTGCTTCTGCATATTAATGCTTCATTGACAAAGTTCTTCTTAAATGGTAATATATCTTCCCATGAAGATATCGGCTGCAAAAAATTGTTCCGTGGTACTAAACAAAATTTTAGGTTTGGTCTATCCCCCTAGGTGCCACTACTGTGGCTCGGCCTTCGGATTATTTGACGGCAGAATATTATGCCCTGAGTGTAGAAATAAGATTTTATTAAATAATCCCCCTTTCTGCAGCAAATGCGGACGTCCGACCGATACCTCTGTGGCAGATTGCCCGCATTGCAGGGACCATTCATATGTATTTGACGGCGCATACTCGTGTTGTATATATGAAGGTATAATAAAAGAATGCATTCATAATTTCAAGTACTCGTCGCGGTTAAGGTTACAAGAACTGTTCTCGGAATTGATGTGCGAGTTTGCGGAAAAACATATGCCGATTAACGGTATAGACTGGATAGTCGCCGTTCCTTTGAACAGGTCGAAATTCAGAGAAAGGACTTTTAATCAATCCGAGATACTGGGAGTCAATCTCTCTAACATATTGGGCATACCCCTGATGAGGAACAATCTTGTACGGCTTAAATCCGGAGAACCTCAGATATCCCTGCGTTACCGCGAGAGGCAAAATAACATCAGAGACTCATTCGGATTGCTCCGACCTTCTGACGTTAAAGATAAGGCCTTTTTACTGGTTGACGATGTATTCACTACGGGGGCAACCGCAAATGAGTGCGCAAAGGTACTAAAAAAATCCGGGGCGGGAAACATTACCGTCTTTACTTTGGCAAAGAGTGTATCGCCGCTTCCTCTTAGAGGCCTCTTATGAGGATATTGAGAAACTACATATTGAAGGAAATCACCCCTCCTTTTATTCTTGCGCTTGTAGTCATCACTTTTTCATTCCTGGTGGGAAACATTGTAAAATTGGCCGACTTCGTAATCAATAAAGGCGTCGAACTACACTATGTCTGGGAACTCTTTATATATTTAATCCCGAGGTTATTGACTTTTGCGATACCGATGGGCGTTCTTACCGCAATCCTTATAGGATTCGGCCGTCTTTCAAGCGACAATGAAATCATAGCCATGCGAGCCACTGGAATCAATATATACGCGATCTCAATGCCGGCAATAGTATTCGGGTTATTTTTAAGCGTCTTATCAATACCCTTACATGACAGAATCGTGCCTGTTGCGCATTATAAGGCCCGTATGTTGATTAAAGAGGTAGGATTGCGTCATCCGGCTGCATACCTTGAGGCAGGGACTTTCATAAAGGGTTTCAAGGATTATATACTCTTCATACATGATATCAAATACGGAAAGGACACCACGGAATTCAAAAATATACGCATATACCAACCGCAGAAAGACGGCCCTACGAGAACCGTAGTGGCCAAATCGGGTGAGCTTGTGTCTATGCCGGACAAAAATACCATTAGATTGAAGCTTATCGAAGGAACCAGCGAAGAACCGAATCCGACAAACCCCAAACACTTTTATAAGTTGAATTTCAAAGAATATTATATATCGTTGACATTGGACGATTCAACGATGGACGAGAGCGGAAAAAAGACAAAGGAGATGAATTTTGACGAATTGCTCAAAGTCGCCAATGAGCTCGAGGAAAAAAGCATAGACCCCACACCCCTGGTGCGAAGATTTCATAGGGGTATAGCAAGTTCCTTTGCCAGTTTTGCATTTGTCCTTATAGGAATACCTCTCGCTATAGGCACAAGGCGCAGTGAAAAATCCATCGGCATAGGTCTTGCTTTTGTTCTGGCAACCGTTTACTGGCTGCTTCTTGCCTTTGGTCAGATACTTGCCACTAAAGATATCATCCCCATATGGCTTGCGATGTGGTTTGCAAATATCGTCCTTATCTTCGTGGGTATAATATTGACATATTTTACGGTGAGGCGATAGATGCGATTATTGGACAAATACCTATTAAGGCACTTTATAGTACCTTTCTTATTCTGCCTGGTCATGTTCGTAGTAATCTACAGCGTGATAGATCTTTTCGACAAACTCAATGAGATGATAGAGAACAAAATAGATCTTGCTGTGCTCTTGCCCTATTATCTTAACTTTGCACCTCTTATATTCGTCCAGATGACGCCTATAGCAGTCTTGATCTCAATCATGTATTCT
>JAFGFD010000069.1 GCA_016931215.1 Candidatus Omnitrophota bacterium | reverse complement strand
GGTCCAGTACAAGCTGACTCAACTAAGACCATTCGATCTCGATATAGCAAAGATAGAATTTAAGATCATAAGGCAGGATGATTCAGGGGCCGCAGCCAAGGCTTCCAGGCAAAAAGTTATTGCCATCTGCGTTCCGCGCGATGTTATAAATGAGCGACTTTCTCTTTTCCAGGGACTTAATATAGAGGTCGTAAGTATAGAAGTGCCGCCCTTAAGCCTTATACATTTATCCCAGTCTTTCAAAAAAGAAGAATTCAAAGATGAGGTAACTCTCTGGATAGATATCGGCGAGGAAGAGAGCTTTATAGCCATAGAAAACGAGGGGCTTTTGTATTTTTCAAGGAATCTATCGCTTGCTTCGACGAATATCACTAAATCGATCGCGCAACATGCGCATGTTTCGCAGGAAGAAGCCGAGGGCCTTAAGAAAAACTACGGCCTCGTCTTTTGGTCGCCGGATAAGGATGTATTTTCAGAGAGCCAGGTCCCGAAAGAGGAAAGCGGTTCGGAAGACAAATCCAAGGCAGTTTATTTATCGCTCATATCGCCGCTTGAAAATTTTATAGTCGATATAGAGCATTCGTTTAAATATTTCTCATATCAGGTAACCCAATCAAAGATAAACAGATTCGACCGCGTGATCCTAAGCGGCGGCGGAGCCAATCTTAAGAACCTCGATCATTTTCTTAGCGTCAAACTCGGCGTGCCGGTAGAGCGTATAAATGTCTTTAACGTCTTCAGGCCTTCGGATGTTGTCCAAAGCCAGAAGAGGGGTCTTATAAATATCTCTTCGACATTTGCGGTATGCGCCGGCCTGGCAATGGGAAGAGGCGGTAAAGATCCGCAAGCTATTAATTTCCTGCCCGAAAAGGAAGATGAGCCCGTAAAAGCGTTCATAAAGCTTTTACGAGAGACGCCTGCGCGTATAGCCGCAGCAGTCCTGATACTGGGCATCTTGGCTTTAGGCGCAGAGACCGGCAGGGCAACTTACTATAAAGCTAAAATGAAAAGCCTGACAAGTCAAGTTGAGACGGCGAAATCGGAATACGGGCGGCTACAGGATACGCAACTGACCTTGGCGAAGGAAGAGGATAACTTAACGAGTAAGAACGAACTCCTCGCGGCCAGGCACAATCTTCTTAAAAACAGCATCCGTAGACCCGACAAATTTTCGGAGCTCCTGAGATCTTTGACGTATCTCCTGCCGGAAAAGATGCGCGCTACAAAGATCGCATTTAAAGATGGTAAATGGACCTTAGTGGGGTCTACGGCGGATATGAATTCCGTTACAGGTCTTATAGATAATCTTAAGAAGTCCGATATGTTTGTAAACGTCGGTTTTACCTACGGCCGGAAAGAGGCCGCCAACACCGTTTACACATTTGAGGTCACAGCGGAAACGGGCGAATGATAGAAAAATTGCTCAATAATAAAAGGATGAATAAGAGGGAGAGGTTGCTGTTAGTTCTTTTTATATCGGCCATACTTATCCTTGTCGGATACAGATTCGCTTTTATGCCGATGGCAAAAGATATAGCTAACTATAAATCTCAGATAGGCAAATTGACTGTGCGGTTAGATGGCTTGAAAGTGAAATTTCCTCCTATTGAAGAGATGAGAGAAAACATTCGTTCGTTAAGAGAGGATTCGGAAAAGATGCTTACGGAGATCGGCAGTATGGAACGGCAGCTTCCCAGCAAACAACACGCCAGCCAGCTTGTTGGCGAACTCACAAGACTGGCTTCAGACATAGAGCTGACGGCGATACAGCAGAAGATAGACACCGGAGATGCATATTCGCGTATCTTCGTTGAACTCAAGATAGCCGCGCCGTATATTAAAGTTATAAGTTATTTGCAGAGAATTGAGAGCATTTCGCCGTTTATCAAGATAGAGGAGCTGGATATTTCAGGCATGAAGAAGGAGTTTAAGAGCGGCGAAGAAGAGTCGAAACTGGTGGTTTCGGCCCTTTTAGGCGAGATGCCCTTTATCGAACAACTTAAGGGCAATGAAGAATCCGGAGAACCGCCCGAGGTCGGAAGAGACATATTCATGTCAACTACTGCTACGGTGCCGTCGCTTGGCGAAAAGAAACTGGTTGTAGAAGGCATAACGACAGGTCCCAAGGGTTCAACGGCTATTGTCAACGGCAATGTCCTTAAAGTTGGGTCGAGCATAGAGGGGCTTAACGTAATAGAGATACATTCCGACGCTATTATATTAAATGACGGTATAAACGACTACACGCTGAGCGTGGAGAGATAAAAAAAGGATAATATCGGACTGATATCATAAAAGGAGAGGGAGATGATTTTTGATAAACTGAGACCGGGGAAACTCAGGCGCCTTAGTGTAGTTGCGCTGTGCTGTTTGTGCTGTATGGCGTATTCAGTGCCGGGCATTTTGGCAGAGGGGCAGGATAAGGACGTGGAGGATAAATTGCAGACGCGTGTCGATTTAGATTATAAAGATGCCGATATTATCAGCGTACTCCGATCGCTCTCTTGGACGTATGATCTGAATATCGTGACTAGCCCAGACATCAAGGGAAAGGTGACGATTACCTTGAAAGACGTATCTGTGGAAAAGGCCCTTGAGGCCATTGTAACTGTCACGGGCCTTACGTACAGCGTGCGCGATAACATTATATATATCTCCCCCGGATCCGACGATATCGTTGAGCTGAAAAGCGAGGTAATATTTCTTAAATATTTAAAGGCCGCTGATGCCCAACAGATGATGAGAAGGTCTCTTTCAGCCAAGGGCGATATAAAGATCGATGAGGTCGCTAATAGCTTTATAATAGTGGATTATGCCGCCAATATACAAAAGGTGAGAGACCTGCTTAAAAAGGTTGATGTGGCTCCTAAGCAGGTACTCATAGAAGCGAAGATTATCGACGTTACGTCATCCGACATAGAGGCGTTGGGCATAACCTGGAATATGGAATACGCTCCCGGACACGGCATATTCAGCAGAAATACGATAACACACGAAGAGCTTGACGTGGGCATAACTCTCGGTGAACAGTCTTCTGACCTCACAGGCGGCCAGCTATTGCTCAACATGCTCGATTTAAAACAGATAGATGTTACAGCTACGCTTGATGCCCTCATAAGGGACGGGAAGGCGAATCTTCTCGCCTCGCCGTCAATAGCGGTTCTGAACGGGCAGGAGGCGCGTATAGTTATCGGCGAAAGATATCCTTATAAAGAAAGAACACAGACTGCTACCGGAACGACAGAGACGACAAAATTCGTAGACATCGGAACGACGCTTAAAGTTACGCCGCATATAAACGACGACGGTTATATTACAATGCGCGTTCACCCGGAAGTCTCTTCGCTTCAGGAGGCGCTTGACGCAGGGCCCAGGATAACTACGAGAGAGGCCGATACTACGGTGAGGATAAAACAGGGCGAGACGCTCGTAATAGGGGGCCTGATAAAACAGCAAGATGATAAGAGCGTCGACAAAATACCGTATTTAGGGGACATACCTTTAATCGGCGGACTTTTTGCAAGGAGTGAAACCGATTCTGAGCAGAAGGAACTGGCAGTCTTTATCACGCCCAAGATTCTTCTGTCGAGGGAGGAAGAGGCTGCGTTGGGCAAGAAAGAGACAAAGGTCCAGGAAGTCGTCGTCAATATACAAAAGACCGGAGAACTCAATTTGGCAGAATCTCTGTTCCGCAAAGCGAGGATGCTCGACGAGGGAGAAGGGATTGAAAGCATAAGGAAGGCAGAGCCGTTCAGGAAGACTCAGGCCCTCAGCATTTATGAAAATATCTATTACGAACACCCCGACAGCATAAGGGCTCCCG
>JAFGFD010000068.1 GCA_016931215.1 Candidatus Omnitrophota bacterium | reverse complement strand
GAATTTCTCGATTAGTCTGTCAATTCGGGACACGTTGCTTCACAACATGTCCCGTCTGGGCTCGAATTCTACATTCTGAATTTCTCGCCCAGATAAATCTCGCGGGCCTTAGGAGAACTGATCAACTCATCGGCCGTGCCGGAAATCAGTATCTTGCCGTCGCTCATGATGTAAGACCTGTCGGTGATAGCAAGTGTCTCCCTTACGTTATGATCCGTTAAAAGCACCC
Organism: Candidatus Omnitrophota bacterium; assembly: GCA_016931215.1. Lineage (GTDB taxonomy): Bacteria > Omnitrophota > Gorgyraeia > JAHIPI01 > JAHIPI01 > JAFGFD01. The sequence goes on along the minus strand of JAFGFD010000068.1, from coordinate 12,405 downwards.
CTATGCCCCTGTTCTTCAAATCGGATATGATCTGTTGACACTCAAAGACCGCTATAGGGTCTATGCCGCTAAAAGGTTCGTCCAATAGAACAAAGAGGGGATCGGTCACGAGGGCCCTTGTAATCTCCAGCCTGCGCCGTTCTCCGCCTGAAAGGGTATATGCCTTATTCCTCCTCAGGTGCGAGATATTGAGTTCCGCCAATAGGATATCCAGCCTTCTTTTCCTTTCTCTACGAGGTATATGCAAAGTCTCAAGAATGCACATAATGTTCTGTTCTACGGTCATCTTTCTGAAAACGGATGGCTCCTGAGCAAGATAGCCTATGCCCTTGCGGCACCTCTCGTGCATCGGTATATGGGTTATATTTTTCTGGTCGAAGGATATCTTGCCCTTATCCGCCCTGATCAATCCTGTAATCATATTAAATGTGGTCGTCTTCCCGGCACCGTTAGGCCCCAGGAGTCCTACTATCTCGCCCCGCTGCATCGAAAGGTCGACACCGTCGACAACTCGCCTACCGCCATATGTCTTGACTAAATCCTTAATCTCCAACAAGTGCATCTTCCAAACCCCTTTGTGAGTTTATCAATATCTCAGGACTGCCCGTGAGAACCGCCTGGCCGCTTGCAACAGTATACACAATTTTGTCCCCCTTGGCAACATTATCTTCTCTTATCAATCTAACATTATTCTCTGCTATTACTTCCTCGATCTCGCGAGAATCGGGATCAAAGAATATATCCAGACGGTCCGCCATAAGTTCCCCGCGCGGTTCGGTCACCTTTACGCTTCCGTAAAACGACGCCTTGTCCCTGCCGTAATCTATCGTCAACGGCCCTCGGCACTCGATAACTATCTGTCCTTGTCTGACGGTAATAATGCTATCTACCTGTACTTCCCTGTATTTCGTGCTGACTGACGCGCCTGTTCCAGAGGCATAAAAATTGCCTCTCTTTACCTGAACGAAGCTGTCCGTATGTATTACGTCTGACTCGGACTCCCACTCGAGCCATTCGGTCGCAAGGGAGATCCCGTCCGAGGTGGCAACCAAGACATTGTCTTCCAATTTTATTGCATTCTTTTTCTTGTCATACTCTCCGCTTTTAGCTTTGAGATTGACGGTTCTGTCTTTCGAATACGCATTTGCTTCGATGTCTTTCAATAAAACCGTATCTGAAATTATATCTGCGGAGTTACCCCGTATATCCCACTTCTTTTTCCCGTCATTCGTGAACCCAGTCATATCAAAGGATAATATTTTCTGTTCTTCGTCTATCGCGCTTATTTTTATTTTGCTCTTCCCCGTGCCGCCTTTGTCTAAGGTCGCCGGGTCTTCCGCTGTAACATCTTGGCCGGCGTCTTTAGATCTATTCGAGCATCCACACACGCATGCGGCAATAAAACAAAACAGCACCGGAAAAATCATGACATCTCTTTTAGCGTATCGCATTGCTTCTCATCGTCCATTTATGCGCTCTGAGCCGGCCTTGTCTTCCACCTCTTATGCATCCACGCCCATTGCGACGGATATTCGCGAATATATCTCTCTAGAGAATCCGACCACATCTGAGTGTACTTGACAATATCGGCTTTCCTATCATCGGTCTTTCGCAGATACATCGGACCTTCGATGTATAAGTGCAGATTCCCGTCTTTTCTTACCATGAACGATTGTACAACCGGAGAACCGGATAGCATCGCTATATAAACGGGCCCCGTGGGAGTATAGGCCGGCTTACCGAAAAAGTCTACAAACACGCCATCGACGCTGTCGACGTCCTGGTCTGGGACAATACCCAGTATCCCGTTCGATTTAAGTACATCCAAAGACTTCTTCAAGACATTCTTCTCATCTCTGTAAAGAGTCTCGACGCCCTTTGACCGCCTAAGCGAGACCAAGAAATCGTTATATCTGTGATAATATATCCTTTTGGCTATGACGGTGACCTTATGTCCTCTTGCCGCCCCGAACACGGGCGCTATTTCCCAATTGCCAAAATGATTACCTATGACTATGCAACCCTTGCCTTGAGAAAGAGCGTCTTCCAAGATCTTGAAACTCGGGGAAATAACAAGCCTCAATACATCCTCACCGCTAATCTTCGGCAAGCTTAAGCACTCGGCCGCCGTGATTCCGAGATTTCGGAATACCTCTTTGGCAATCAGCCTGATCTGGCCATCGTCTTTTTCTTTGCCAAAAACAGATTTTAGGTTCTCGATCGCTATATCCCTGTATTTGCCGATGAAACCAAATGCCAACGACCCGAAAAAACTACCCAAAAAAATAGCTACTTTATATGGTAATAAAAGTACTATTAACTGCATTAGTTTCAGTAGTATATATAGAACGAATCGATACGGCTTACGCTTCATAGAGCAATATGCTAACATAACATCAAGATAATATCAAGTTAAAAAAATAAGGGCAGCCTATGTTTTTTATAAAAAATACACTGGCTGTCCTTGTTTTTCTCCCGGGAGATGCTAATCTTCGTAGAATTTCTTTATCACCGAGTCCATCTTGCCTTGGTGTTTCAAAATCATATCTATTACTTCGCGCACCGCTCCTTTGCCGCCGTGTTTTATGGTGATATAATGAACCTCGTTCTTTACCTCGCTGACTGCGTTTGGAACACTCACCGCCAATCCCACCTTTCTTAGAACAGGTATATCAAGCACGTCATCCCCGATAAAACAGACTTCATCGCTCTTGACCTTGAAATCCGACAAAACCTCTTTAAATACCTTTAACTTGTTCACTGCATCCTGGTAAACCCTATCTATATGCATATCCTTTGCCCGCTCGGTTACTATGCGGGATTTCTTAGCCGTCAATATAGCACTCTTGATACCGGATTTGGATAGAAGCGCCAATCCCATACCGTCCAATACGCTAAAGAATTTAAGCTGATCTCCGCCGTCCGTATATACAATCCGGCCGTCCGTAAGGACGCCGTCAACGTCCATGATTAATAATTTAATATTCTTGGCTTTCTGTTCGATCATCGTTCTACTCCGTTCTTCCTACACAATACCCGCCTTCAGTAAATCCTGAACGTCGAGAAGACCTACCGGCTTACCCTTTTTATCTACCACGGGAACTTCATCGATATTTTTCGAATGCAATATTTGTAGGGCATCCGCCGCAAGCATCTCAGGTCTAACCGTAATAGGCCTCGCGGTCATGACCTCTTTTATTCTCTTCTTTGTTATATCGCCTTCTTTTCTCAGATGCCTTCTGAGATCCCCGTCGGTAAAAATACCTTTGAGAACACCGTTTCTGCCTATGATGCTGGCGCTGCCGGCCCTTGCCTGCGTAATCTCCAGCAGCACGTCTTTCACGGGAAGGTCTTCGCTCACTATCGGATTCGCGCTTCCTACGCGCATGATATCGCCTACTTTGAGCAACAACCTCTTGCCGAGATTGCCGCCGGGGTGATACAGGGCAAAATGCTCGACCTTGAATCTCTTTTTTTGTTGTACGGCAACCGACAGGGCATCTCCCATGGCAAGCATGACTGTCGTGCTGGTAGTAGGTGCCAGTCCTAAAGGACATGCCTCTTTCTTTATACTTACGTCCAAGACGCAATCGCTATTCTTGGCGAGAGTCGAGTTTTTGTTTCCCACCATAGAAATAAGCGCGGAACCGATCTTTTTGATTATTGGAAGTAACCTTATGATCTCTTCCGTCTCGCCGCTATTGGATATGGCAATCATGCAATCGTCCTTAGTCACCCTGCCCAGATCACCGTGTTGGGCTTCTGCGGGATGGAGATAAAGGCTGGGAGTCCCGGTGGAAGATAGCGTAGCGGATATCTTCTGGGCGATGAATCCCGGTTTTCCCATGCCAGTGACGATGACGCGCCCCTTCGTCTTGACGATCAATCTTACAGCCTTCTCAAAACTGTTGTCTATCCTCTTTATTAGACTCTGGATAGCCTTTGCCTCTATCTTCAGCACTTCCTTTGCCTTATCAATGCTCATCGCTCTCCTCAGCCTGCAAATACATCCTATTTCTTCACCGCATCCCTTATCTTTTTCAATTTTACGAGCGTAATCTCCAGCTCTTTAAGAGGTAACATATTCGGTCCATCGCACAGCGCCTTGGCAGGATTCCGGTGGACCTCTACAAATATACCATCCGATCCCACGGAAGTTGCCGCTAGCATCAGTGGCCCTATAAAACGCCTGTCGCCACCGCTCGATTTGCCCAAACCCCCGGGCATCTGTACTGAGTGGCTTGCATCGTAAATAACGGGGGTGCCGAAACTCCTCATGATAATTATGGATCTAAAGTCACTCACGAGGTTATTGTATCCGAAACTGGTCCCGCGTTCGGTTATCAATATATGCTTGTTTCCGGTCGAACGGATCTTTGTAATAATATGCTGTATGTCCCATGGCGAAAGGAATTGACCTTTCTTTATGTTAACCGCCCGTCCTGTCCTGCCGGCCTCGAGCAACAGATCTGTCTGTCTAGATAAAAATGCGGGTATTTGAATGACATCCAAGACCTCGCTTGCCCGTCTCACTTCATCTTTGCTGTGGACATCGCTCAACACGCATACGCCTATCTCTTTTTTTATCTTACCGAGTATCTTCAGCCCCTCTTCCAATCCCGGACCTCTATACGAAGTTATAGAGGTCCTGTTGGCCTTGTCATAGCTTGACTTGAATATGAACGGTATCCTTAACTTATCGGTGATCTTCTTGATCTTCTGCGCGTGATAAATTGTGTCTTTTTCGCTTTCTATAACGCACGGACCCGCTATCAAGACTGGGGGATTATCCCCGCCTATCTTTATATTGCCGACCCTGACCTCTCTCATTATCGTCCAACCTCTCCGGTGAATAGCATCTCGTAAAAATTACCCCAACCCAAGATAACTCCTCGCTCTTTCCAGGTCCTCAGGCGTATCTATTCCTATAGTATCGAACTTTGTCTCTATCACCTTTATCCTGCAACCGTTTTCCAAGGCCCTCAGCTGCTCCAGGCCTTCGGTCATCTCCAGATTTGACTTGGGTAGATTTGCAAATTCAAAAAGAAAATCCTTCGTATAGGAATAGAGCCCCAGATGTTTAAAATACGGTTTTACGGTCTCGAACCTGGGATACGGGATCCTGGCTCTTGAAAAATAAAGGGCATAGCCCTGCCTGTCGATAGCGACTTTAACGACATTCGGATTCTCGATCTCCGCCTCATCCTCTATCCTTTTAGCCAGCGTGGCCATCTTGATATCTTTATCATCCAACAAAGCCCTGGCCAATTCATCTACCATCTCCGGCCTGACCAGCGGCTCGTCGCCTTGTATGTTGACGACGACTTCCACGTCTATAGGATTTACGACTTCTATCAGCCTGTCTGTCCCGCTTGGTTGATCCGGGGAAGTGTACACAGCTTTAGCGCCGAATCCCTGGGCCGCGCTTATAATCCTTTCGTCATCGGCGGCTATTATCAGGTCATCCAACATCTGCGACTTTTTTGCGTTTTCCCAAACATGCTGAATCACGGATTTCCCACCCAAATCCGCTAAGACTTTGCCTTGAAATCTCGTAGAATGAAACCTCGCCGGAATAATGCCTATTGTTTTCATATCTATTTCCTCTTTTTCATAATTTCTCTTTTTATCTTTTTAAGCAGCTCTCCGCGCTCTGCAACCGCAATGCCTACTTTGCCTACTACGATGCCGGCGGCGCAATTTGCTATATGGGCGGCTTCGATATGCCTTGCGCCCGCTGCTATCGCCATGGTATAAGCGCTGATCACCGTGTCTCCCGCTCCCGAGACATCGTATACGTCCTGTGCGACCGTAGGGATCCTCGTAACCCTACCGCCTTTTTCGAAGACGCACATGCCGTTCTCGCCGAGTGTCACGAGAAGCGCTTCGCATTTAAGTTGTCCGAGCAGTTTCTTCCCCACCTTCTCGACGTCTACGCCATTTGCATTCCTCAACCCAGCTGCCATGGCCGCTTCGTGGTGATTGGGCGTAATGGCCGTGGCACGTTTGTAAAACGAGAAATGATTCTCTTTGGGGTCGACCGTGATCGCCTTCTTGTTGGAGCGGGCCATATATATGAGATTTTGTATCAATTTTGAAACGACGACGCCTTTGCCGTAATCTTCTATGATAATGGCATCTATGTCATCTATAATTCTCTCTGTAAATTCTAAAATTTTACGGACGATAGAATTGTCTACGTCCGTACTTACTTCCTTGTCTATCCGCACGACCTGCTGATTATGCGCTATGACGCGAGTCTTCAAAGTCGTTGGTCTTGTGTCATCGCAGAAGACACCTGATGTATTTACGCCGCGCCTCTCCAAATCGCCCACAAGCGCCTTTCCTATCTGATCCCTGCCTATAACGCCCGCCAAATATACCTCTCCCCCAAGAGCTTTTATGTTGTGCGCAACGTTACTCGCCCCACCGGGCATGAAGCTTTCTCTCGAGGCATGCACGACAGGAACAGGCGCCTCCGGGGAAATCCGAGACACGCTTCCCCATATGAACTCATCAAGCATAATATCCCCAACGACCAAAATTGAGGTATTATCAAAGCGATCTATTACTCTTTTTATCTTCTGGAACTGTAAATATTTCATGATATCGCACCTCGCCATGCTCCGTTTTGGTATCCATGCCTGACGCACGAATACTACAGAGTCATAATTTTATCATTAAACTCATATAGTGTCAACGATGTTATTTGCCGTGCTTGGGGGCGTATTCGTCCTCTATCTCGCCCACTATCTCCTCCACTATGTCCTCTAATGTAATGATGCCGGTAAGCCTACCCGTCATATCCGATACGATCGCAAAGTTTATCCCATCCTGTTGCATCTTCTTAAGAGCGTCCTCGAGCAGCTCGTCTTCTTTTAGCAAGTAGCACGGCCTCATGACATCCAGCGCCGGTTTTTCCTTGCCCTGGACCAGCAAATCCGTCGCCTTCACAACGCCTATGATATTATCAGGCCATTCGCTGTATATGGGTATCCATGAATAACCGCTTTGGATTATGATATTTATCAATTCCTCCACTGTCTTGTCTTTAGACGCCGAGACTACGTTCTTCAAGGGTATCATGATGTCCTCGGCGTCGGTCGATCCGAAATCAAATATCTCGTAAGCCATATCCATGATAACATCATCCGGAACACCTTTTCTCATCCCCTCTTTTATGAGAAGTTTAAGCTCTTCTCTCGTAACGAAATGGCTCTTCTTCGCCTTTTTATGGCCGAATAATTTCGAAAATAGATTCGCTGCATTGGCGGCTATAAAGACCAGCGGGAAGAGGATTATATAGGCAACTCTTATAGGAAACGCAACTGAAAGAGAGACGGACGTCGAATTCCTTCTGGCAAATGCCATCGGCAGCACCTGTCCGAATATCAAGACCAACGGCAGCATTATAACGGTGGATATGGCCGCTGCCAGATCAGGATTATGATAAAATCTCGACACCAGGCTCGCTGCCATAGAAGAACCTACGATAACCGCTATATTTACTCCCAGGAGAGTCGTGCCGAGTAAATTCTCCGGATTCTCCAGCAGGCTTTCCAAAAGCCTGGCCCTGCTATCGCCCTGCAGCGTCCTGTGAGAAAGCCTGATTTTATTGGACGAGATTATGCTCATCTCGGAACCCGCGAAAAAGGCCTGCATAGCCAGAGAGAGGATTATAAAAATTATCGGAAATATTGCGTCCATACCGTACCAGATATTGAAAAAGCGACCGTCATTAATTATTATTGCGTCTGCGAACCAAAGTGGTCGCCCTGTTGCCTAGCGCTGCCAGTAACTTTACTTTTTATCCTTATAAGAAGAGACTCTTTATCGCGAATATCGCCGATAATCTCCTCCAACAGGTCTTCCAGAGTAACCAGGCCGGATAATTTTCCGCTTTTATTGTGCACAAGCGCCATGTGTATCTTGCGTGTCCTAAATTCCCTCAAAAGCAGACTCAAGCGCATATCCTGAGATACGTAAAACGGCTCTTTCAACAATCGCCTAATGTCCAAGCCGCTATAACCTTCCAATTTCTTTTTTAGCAATTCCTTTGCATACAAGATTCCTATTACATTATCCGGAGTTCCTTCGTATGCCGGCACCCTTGATAATTCGGCCTCTTTTATGGCGTAACACATCTCTTCCACGGGCATATCGATCGGAAACGCAACCATGTTCCTCTTATCTATCATGACGTCCTTTACGACTTTGTCGCTAAGTTGCAGGACATCTTCTATCATCTCCGCTTCTTCTTTGTCAAGAATGCCGCCCATGGAATAGCTTAATTTAACGGCGCTTTCAAGTTCGCGGACAGTGATATCGCTCTCCGGTCTCTTGGCGCCATTCTCGAATCTGGACAATGTGCGTTCCGTCAATCCGCTTAAGTACCACCTTAGGGGAAATATCAATTTCGAGAACATGCTTATAAATGGCGAAGCGAAGAGCGCAAATGACTTCGCGTTTTTAATAGCTATTATTTTAGGCAGGATCTCGCAGAATATTACCACTACGGCGGTCATGATAAATATAGAGATGCCGAGGCCCTTCTCTCCCCAGATATTTATACTGATCGAAGCCGCTATACTGGAGGCGAATACATTGGCAAACATATTGCCTATGAGGATGGTTATCAAAAGTTCGGTGGGACTGTTCAAAAGATCTTCGACTATATTCGAATTTTTGACCTTCTCTATTTTTAGACGCCTTACCCTGATCTTGCTCAGGCTGAATAGTGAGGTCTCGGAACCGGAAAAAAAAGCGGAAAGCATCAGCAGTATGACCAATAACGGAATATTTATAAGCTCAAAATGCATATTCGGACCTTAAACATCTTTAGTAAACGCAGGAGATTCGGTCTGTAAGCAAAACTAAGAAATTAAAGATAGGCTCAAATCCATTCTTTACGCTTGAAGTATACCAACATCCCTATGCCTATAAACAGCATAACCACGAATACTATATAAAATCCCCCGTGCCATTTCAGAAGAGGCATATGCGAGAAATTCATGCCGTACACTCCCGTAATGAGCGTCAACGGCATCATGATCGTGGCGATTATCGTGAGCATCTTCATAATCTCGTTGGTCCTGTCGGAGACCTTGGAGAGATACGCGTCGAAAGCCCCGTTTATGACATCTCTATAGTTATCTATAGTGTCGTTGATAAAGATCATGTTATCGTAAACGTCCCGAAAGTATACTTTCCTCTTATTGTGTATGAACTGAAAGTTCTCCTTAGACAGAAAGTTTATCGTGTCGCGTTGAGGGCCTATGAACCTCCTCAAATAAAGGATATCCTTTTTTGCGGCAAAAATATCATTGAGCGTCTTCTGCGTGGGATTTGCCAAGACTTGAGTCTCTATGTTACTTATCTTATAATCCATTACATCCAGAACGGGTATGTAATTATCGACCAAAGAGTCTATGACTAAGTGCAAAAGCGAGTCCGGACCTTTCGACATTATTTGATGGTTTTTCTGTGTCCTCTCCACCGCAGTCCCCACCCCTTTTATGGGCTCCTGATGAATGGTAATAATAAAATTCTTGCCGAGGCATACATTGAGCTCTATTGTCCTGACCCTTTGGGACCTCGGCGTGGTACTTGCGGCGTGTATGACGATAAACATATAGTTGTCAAATTGCTCTATCTTGGGCCTTGTGATGGTGTTTATGCAGTCTTCCAACGTAAGGGGATGGAGCTCAAATATGTTTTCCAGTATGTCCATTTCGCTCTTCTCCGGCTTAAGCAAATCCAACCAGAGGACGCCCTCCCCCGATTTGATGATATTTTTCATCTCCTCGTTCGTCATCTCTTTTACAAGTTCCTTGTTCTCCTTGTAATACATCAACGTAGAAGCCATAGATCCCCCATTCTGGTTTTGATCACGGAATTTAATCAGATTGGATAACCGACTGATGTTGCTTTATCGTTAGATGATCTTTGCGACCCTTTTTATCAAGCAACGACCTGACGGCGTTGAATACCTCGTCTACCGTTACAGCGCGTAGGCATTTAAAGCCCTCTTTGCAATTATGCGCGAGGCAGACTTTACAACCGGCATCTTTATGGAACACTATATCGCCATCGCCTCGTGGACCCCATCTGGTCGGACTCAGGCCCGGCTGCTTCCTTCCAAAAATAACGATGTTGGGCGTCCCTACGCCTGTGGATACATGCACAGGCCCGGAGTCGTTGGAAATAAACAAGTTAGATCTTTTAAGTAAAGCCGCCAACTCCCCCACAGAAGTCTCGCCTGACATATCTACGATATCTTTTCCCAGCGAACGCTTCAATTCTCCCACCTGGCGCTTCTCTTCTGAGCCCGATACCAAAACTATGCGAAACCCGTAATTGACGGATACTTTATTTATGAGAGACGAAAAATTCTCAATGGGCCATCTCTTTGAAGGACAACTGGAACCTGGATGCACTGTAATGATGGCATCGCCAGCGGCTATGCCCCTTTGAGAAAGTCTTTCATTAATCCGATCCTCATCTTCTCTTTTAACCGGGACGTAAATACTTTTTTCAAAACATGATACGCCGATATTTCTCAATACATCTAAAGTATACTCCAACTCATGTTTTTGTCCATTCATTTTTTCGTCGCTGATTGCGGTGGTCAGGAGCATCGGAAGTCTTTTTGAGTAACCTATCCTTTCAGGGATCCCCGCCAAAAAAGCAATCATATGAGCCCTGTTGGTCGGATGCAAGATAAGTGCCGTATCAAACCTCTTTTTTCTCAACTTCAGGCCAAATAAGAGTGTCGCGAAAAATCCTCTGTGCCTTCCGTATTTGTCGTATAATATCACCTCGTCAAGATAGGGGTTTCCCGTAACGATATCTTCCGCATACGGCCTCACCATGAAAGCAATATGCGACTCGGGGTATGCAATGCGTAATGACCGAATCACAGGCGTAGACAATACCACATCCCCTAACCTATCGGTCCTGATTATCAGTATTCTTTTTCTTTCCATCTTTTTCACTCGGTTTTCGGTCAATGGTTTACGGTTTTAAAAGATCGATTCGCGGTTTACGGAAAAACAAAATCCCGTGAACTATGGACTTTTTCTTCAACAACGGATTTTGTTCTTTTCCGTTAACCGTACACCGTTAACCATAAACCTATTTAAAACTATCGTCCATCGTCTATAGTCTATTGGCTATGGACCAATTCCAGCATCTCTTTCGCTCTATCGAATACTTCATCCACCTCGATATATTCCATGCATTCGTGATGGAACGAGCATTCGGCCTTTCTGCAGGGGCTGCAATTGAGTTCTTTTCTAATGACCACGTCCTTTGTGCCCGTAGGCCCGTATTCCTTCGGGTCTGTCGGCCCGAATATGGCAAGGACTTTGGTTCCGACGGCTGACGCAATATGCAACGGCGCGCTATCATTGGTTATGAGAAGATCCGCTTGTCTCAATACGGAAGCCAGCTGGCACAGATTTGTCCTTCCCGACAGATCAACGACATCTGTCGTAAACCGGATGTCTGCCTCTTTGATAAGCACGCTGTCCGAGGCATCACCCAAGATGACTACCTGGGCATTCAATTCTTTGACAAGTCTATTTATCAAATCCCTGTAATTCCATATCGCCCATCTCTTGATGTTGCTCTTCGCCCCGGGACTCACCGCAATAATAGGTCTTTTTTTGTCGAAATTGTCTATAAATTCATTTGTATACTGCTCGTCTTCCTTGGGTATGTGCAGATAAAACGGGGCGTCTTTAATAGTTAAACCCAAAGTGCTAAGTTTCCATAGATGCTGCTGTTTTTTATGAACGACGCTCCTTGGCGGTGTCTGAATGGCGCTAGTCCTGTAGCGCCCTCCGACCAAAAGGGGAAAAAGCGAATTACGCAGGTCCACGATTAAATCGTACTTTACTCTTCTGAGCTTCTTGACAAGTCTCTTCTTAGCGACAATGGGAATATGCTTGTTGTAAGGTATTACCTTAAAGACGGCGGGGTGTTTTCTGAACAGCTCCGCGCCGTTTTGACCCACCAGCATATCTATTCTTACCTTAGAAAAATTATCCGATAGGGCTTTGAGCACAGGGGTAGTAAGCACTATATCGCCTATATTGCTCAGTGATATGAAGAGTATACGCTTTATCTCTTTTTTCTCAATGTTCATAAACATCCCATGTCTTCGATCGTATCGATGACATCTCTTGACGCCACAGCCTCCATGCAGCTGTTTACCCTGCAATCTGCGCTGTAGCACGGCAATTTGCAGCCGATATCCTTTCTTACAACCCTATATCTGCCTTTTCCATAAGGCCCCGTTATATCCTCGAGCGTTGGTCCAAATATAGCAACTACATTGCTGCCGGTGCTCACAGCTATATGCATGGGTCCCGAATCGCCCGATATGACGAGTTTAGCCTTTTC
>JAFGFD010000067.1 GCA_016931215.1 Candidatus Omnitrophota bacterium | reverse complement strand
CCCCAGTATAACAGCCTGAAAGTTCTTCTTGTCGACAAACTCATTAAGGAACGTAGCCCAGGCAATGACCTGGACGTCTACGTCTACGCCGATATCACGCCACTGGTTTTGAACGATAGTGGCGATATCCTCTCTCTCCTTGTTGCCCTGATTCGTTATAAGCTTGAACCTGAATTCGGTCCCGTCTTTATCGAGAATACCATCACCGTTAGTATCAACCCAGCCGGCCTCTTTAAACAACGCCTTGGCGGTATCCTTGTTATATCTATAAACCTCGGCGTTTCTATTATAGTATGGCGTCTCTTTGAAGAATGGGCCCGAGCAAACTTCGCCCAATCCGTACAATACTCCTTCGATAATCTTATCTCTGTCTACGGCATAACTCAAACCCCGCCTTACCCTCTCGTCCTTGAATAGAGGGTCCTCTAAATTGTATCCTATATAGGAATAGCTATGAGAGAGATATTTGTACTTATTATAGGAAACCTTGAATTTATCGGTCTCCGTCCTGAATAGATATTGGTAAGATGTAAGCCCCATGGTATCGATTCCGCCTGTAATGAGTTCAAGATACTGAACCGCCTGGTCGGGAATGACCCTTGTGACGTATCGGTCTATATACGGACGATGTTCAAAATAGTCGGCATTTGACTTAAGAATAATATACTGGTCGGTCTTCCACTTTTCGAATATATATCGACCGCTCCCCAGGGGGCGTCTTTTGAAGGGCGTCCTCTGCAGGTCTTCGTTTTTCAGTATGTGGCTGGGCACGATCTCCGTTCCCAGTTTTGACAGTGCCGGCGCATACGGTTGAGAGTAAACGAACTTAACGGTGTAATCGTCGATGACCTCCACGGATTCTATATCCTGGTAACTTGCTATGTAAGGACATCCTGTCTTTGGATCGCGTATAGTATCGAATGTAAATTTCACATCCGCGGACGTCAGGGGCTTTCCGTCGTGCCAGCAAATACCTCGGCGTAGATGAAAGGTTATTTGAAGGCCATCGCCCGAAACCTCCCAGCGTTCGGCAATATCGCCTACGATATTGAGATCCTTATCCACCTTTGTCAGGCCGTTGAATACAAGGCCCGTAATTTCATGAGATGCCGAATCCGTCGAAAGGAAAGGAATCAAGTTTACGGCATCCGCTATAGAACCCGTTACATAGGCATCGCCGTACTGTTCGCAATGAGATGCCCGTGACATCAAAGATGAGCTAATCAAAGTCATAAAGACAAAAACCGCTATTATATTTAGCGGTTTTTGCAAAAAACTTATATGAAGAATCTGTCTATTATGGATTATTTTCTTCGGCTGATTTTTCATTTTCCTTGGGCTCGAGATCTTGCCGGGGGCCTTCGTCCGTCGCGACCGGCTCTCCCAAATCAACATCTATCTCGCCGACCGGCACATCGACGGCTTCAGAGGGTTCGGGGATCGCGCTATCCGCGGCTCCCATAGGCGACTGCTCAACGGTAATCGGCAAACCGGACTCCGGCGTCAAGAGAGACCTTGAGCGCCTCGACGACATGACGGCCAGAGACAAGCTCGTTATGATAAAAAGGACCGCGCACGCCGCCGTGGCCCTCGTAAGGAACTGGGCCGCAGAGGTACCGAAAATCGTCTGATTGGAGCTGCCGCCGAATATCTCGCTTACGCCGCCGCCCCGACCCGCCTGCATTAAAATTACCAGAATCAACACGAGACTGGCAATGACATGGATCACCATAATAAAAACATACATAAAATTAGACTCCCTTTTTTGCGCTCTCTTTTACTATCGAAACAAACTCTTCCGTCTTTAGGCTCGCCCCTCCGACCAGGGCCCCGTCTATGTCTTCTTGATTTATCAATTCTTTAATATTCTCCGGTTTCACGCTGCCGCCATATTGTATGCGCAGGTTTTTGGCGACGGATTCATCGTATAACTCTTTAAGCAGGTCCCTTATATAAAGATGTGCTTCTTCGGCTTGAGCCGGGGTCGCCGTTTTGCCGGTGCCTATGGCCCACACAGGTTCATAAGCTATTACTACCTTCAGCACATCTTGTTCTGAAATACCCTTCAAGCCCCCTTCTATATGATCCCTGATGACATCAAAGGTACTGCCTGCTTCTCTCTCTTCCAGGCGCTCGCCTATACACATTATCGGCAAGAGGTCCGTCTTTAAAACAGATTTGACCTTTTTGTTTACCGTTTCATTTGTCTCGCCGAAATATATGCGCCTTTCCGAATGGCCTATGACGACATATGTTACGCCTATATCCTTGAGCATAGTCGGCGATATCTCGCCCGTAAAAGCGCCTTTCTGCTCCCAATGCGCATCCTGTGCGCCCAATTTTATATTCGAACTGGTAAGGGCGTCGGCAATTTCACCGAGAGCGGTAAAGGGAGGTATGACGACGATGTCTATGTCTTCAATATCGCATAATTCTCTTTTTAGACCGTTCACCAGCTCCAGGGCTTCGCTTATGGTCTTGTTCATCTTCCAATTTCCGGCTATGATGACTCTTCTCATCCGGCTATCTCGCCTCTTTATCTAGTAATGCCGATATCCCTGGCAACTCCTTGCCCTCAAGATATTCCAAACTTGCTCCGCCGCCTGTCGATATGTGAGACATCTTATCCGACAGGCCAAGTTCATATACCGCAGCCGCGGTATCGCCTCCGCCTATTATCGTTGTCGCGGCGGAATTTGACAAAAACCTGGCTATCTCCTCCGTGCCTTTGCTGAAAGGCTTTATCTCAAAGAAGCCGACGGGGCCATTCCATATTACGGTCTTCGCTTTTCCCAAGACATCCTCGAACTTCTTGACCGTCTTGGGGCCTATATCCAGACCGATTTTACCTTCGGGTATCTCTTTATCCACCGTCTCGGTGTGCGCGTTTGCGTCGATCTTATCGGCAATTACGTGATCTGCGGGTAAAATTATATTTACGCCTTTGGATTTCGCGTTTGAAAGTATCTCTTTTGCCAAATCTATTTTGTCTTCTTCCAATTTTGAATTTCCTATATTTACACCGAGAGATTTAAGAAAGGTGTAGGCCATCGCGCCGCCGATAAGAATCGCGTCGACCTTTTTAGAAAGATTTGTTATTACATCGATCTTATCAGAGACTTTTGCGCCGCCCAAAATTGCGATATACGGCTTATCCGGGTTCTTAGTGGCCTTTTCAAAATATTCTATTTCCTTGCTCACCAAGAAGCCGGCAACGGACGGCAGATACTTAGTAATCCCTTCTGTGGAGGCATGGGCCCTGTGGCATGTCCCGAATGCGTCATTTACGTAAATATCGGCTAGCGAGGCCAGTTGCTTGGCGAATGCGGGATCGTTTTTTTCCTCTTCAACGTGAAAACGGAGATTCTCGAGCAAAAGAACCTCGCCGGCCTTTAAGGAATTCGCGGCGTCCGATACCTCCTTGCCGATGCAATCATCCGTCTTTTTCACATTAATGCCCAGTAGGGCGCTGAGCCTTTCGGCAACTGGAGTCAATCTGAACTCATCCTTGACCTTGCCCTTCGGCCTGCCCAGATGGCTCATCAGTATAACCTTTGCTCCATGTTCAATAAGGTACTTTATCGTGGGTAAGGCGCCTTTGATACGGGAATCGTCCGTTATGCGAATGTGTTCGTCGAGGGGTACGTTGAAGTCAACCCTTACGATAACGCGTTTATTTTTTACCTCCAGGTCTTTTATAGTCTTCTTGTCCATCTTCCAACCTCGCCATTTGAAATTTGCAAATCATCTATTAGCTATTCGCAAGTCTTTCTATAAGATCCACTACTCTGTTTGAGTAACCCCATTCATTGTCGTACCAGCCGACGATCTTCACCAGATCATCTTCGCCAAGCACCATAGTTGACTGAGCGTCGAATATACAGGAATGCGGGTTATCTATTATGTCGCTGGAGACCAGCGGGTCTTCGCTGTATTCCAAGATACCCTTCATCTTGGCCGCGGCCTTCTTGAAGGCCTCATTGACTGCGTCCGCCGTAACCTTCTTCTTCAGCTTGACGACCAGATCGGTGACTGAGCCGCAGGTGACGGGTACCCGTATAGCCATTCCGTTCAGTTTACCCTTTAAATCCGGTATTATCTTTCCTACCGCCTTAGCGGCTCCTGTAGTCGTAGGTATAATATTCGCGGCGGCTGCGCGTGCCCTTCTCAAATCTTTATGGGGAAGATCCAGAACGCTCTGATCATTTGTGTAGGCGTGGACCGTTGTCATGAGACCCTTCTCCAGGCCGAATGCATCGTGCAACACCTTCGCCATGGGGGCTACGCAATTCGTTGTGCAGCTTGCGTTCGAAACTATCTTGTCGGAAGGCCTTAGGGCTTCGTCGTTGACCCCCAACACTATCATATTATCTATTTCATCCTTTGCTGGGACCGTCAACAATACCTTCTTAGCACCGGCCTCCAGGTGAAGCGCTATCTTCGCCCTTTCCCTGAACACACCCGTAGACTCGACTACAACGTTTGCGCCTTCTTTCTTCCACGGGAGTTCAGCGGGATTTTTTATGCTCAGTATCTGCGTCTCTTTGCCATCGACGACAATTTTATCATCTTTGGCCTTTACTTCACCTTTGAATCTGCCGTGGATGGAGTCATATTTGAACAGATGAGCCAATGTCTTGGCGTCGGCAAGATCATTGATGGCCACCAAGTCGAAATTTCCGCGTTCAAGCATGATCCTAAACACCATTCTGCCTATCCTTCCAAACCCGTTTATGCCAACTTTCACTGCCATTTTAAAACCTCCTGTCCATCATTTGATATCTTTCATCTCCACGTGCTACTCATGCCCAATAGAGACAATCGATTAATTTTGTGCCATTCTTAAGAAAATATGTTCCTGATGTATGGAAGTAAATTATATCATACTCAAAAAGAGATTCAAGGGTAATTTGACAGTTCAGCCTATTTTTTTTCCTACCTGGATTTTGTGGCCGCGTATGAATAATTTAGAGTCCATCTTTCTCTTGCCTTCCATCTGAAGGTCGCGTATCAAGAGAGACCCGTCTCTTGTCCTGACGGCGAGGCCCGTCTTCTCGTCGGAAACAATGATTTGTCCCGGCAAGTATCCGCCGTAATCGCCTTCATACTCCTCTGCCTCTATGATCTTGAGTATCTGTTTATCCAAAAAAGTATATGTGCCGGGCCAAGGTTTTAACCCCCTGATCCTGTTGATAATAAACTTCGTGTCGGATCGCCAGTCTATCTTTCCGTCACATTTTTTCAGCTTAGGAGCAAAGCTTGCAGCGGCAGAATCTTGCGCGACATAAGAAGCTCTTCCTTTTTCTATCAATCCAATCGATTTTACCAATAAGGCGCTGCCTACATTGGCAAGTTTTGATTCAAGAGTAATACTTGTATCGCGTTCGGAAACGGCGACCTTTTCCTGAAGCACTATATCTCCGCAATCGACCGATTCGTTCATTCTGATTATCGTTGCGCCGCTCTCTCTGTCGCCGTTGATAATCGACCAGTTTACGGGTGCTGCCCCCCTATATTTAGGGAGAAGCGACGCGTGCACGTTCAGGCAGCAATATCTTGGCATAGCCAAAAGTTCCTTTTTTAAAATATTGCCGTAGGCTACAACCACAAAAAAATCCGCATCCAAAGAGCTTAGAAACGACATGAAATCCTTGGCGTCTTTTGCGCGGGCTTCATATACGGGCAGATTGATTATTTTGGAGGCGCGCTTTACGGGCGTAGGTTGGACCTTCAAATTCCGACCACTTTTCTTGTCCGGCTGAGTTACCACGCTTACAATCGAAAAACCTTCCCTGTATAGCGACTCCAGGCTCGAGACCGCAAATTCCGAACTTCCGAAAAAAACGATTTTCATTTTATGTATGCCTTTGATTGATGGAGGCGTGCAACACTCAAGATTTAGACTTACCCGCAAAATACATCTTGGCTATCTCTACATCTTTCTCAATGCGCTCGAGGAGAGGTTCGCTACCACTAAATCTCCTCTCCGATCTTATTCTCTTTATAAAGACGACCTCAAGTTCTTCGTTATAGATGTCATCGCTAAAATCAAATATATGGACCTCTGCCGTTGCTTCTTTATATTGCGAAGATGCGTTAAACGTAGGCCTGAATCCTATGTTTAAAATACCGTCGTATACATGTTCTTTCAGTTTAACCTTTACGATATAGACGCCGCTGGGCGGGATCGCCTCGTGATGCAGATCGAGATTGGCAGTAGGAAAACCGAGGATCCTGCCCCTGCGCGAACCTCTTATGACGGTACCTAGTATAGATACGGGTCTGCCCAGGAGAGCCGTTGCCCTCCTGAGCCTGCCCTCCAAAATAAGACTGCGTATCAGCGTGCTGCTGACCACCTGACCGTTTTGCTTCAATTGCTTTACCGCGTGAATCGTCATAGAATAAAACTGCGCCTCTTCTTTCAATTCATCGATGGACGTCTTCTTCTCTTTGCCGAACGAAAAATTTTCTCCGACGTACAGCTCTCTTACATGAATCCTTTTAACCAATATTGACCTTATGAAATGCTTGCCGGAGAGGCTCGAGAATCTCTTTGAGAAATTTATTAAAAGGGCGTGATCTATACCCTCTTCGGCCAACAGATTGAGTTTATGCCTGGTCGAAATAAGCATAGGGACCATTCTCTCCGGATGGATGACCTTTGCCGGATGCGGATCGAAGGTGATGACGCAACTTTCCATATTCAGCGCTTTTGATCTATTCTTCAAAAGCCGGAGAATCTTCTTGTGACCTTTATGCACCCCGTCAAAGATGCCGATTGTCGCCACAGTCGGCCCTTTTATGTCAATTTTTTCAATACCGTGTATGACCCTCATTCAATCATGCACCCCAAGTGCCGCATGCTCATGACGCAATAAAATGTTATCGAGTGAATCCCGGGACATAGACTTCAATTCGTCGAAGCTTATGGCATCGTCCAAATGAAAGTCGCCCGAGCTCACCCTTCTCAACTCGGTAACATGCGCCCCGCATCCAAGTCTTGCTCCGATATCGACGCATAACTGCCTGATATATGTCCCTTTGGAGCAGATCGCTTTGAAGCTTACGTACGGCATCTCTATCTTTTTTACTTCTATATGCTCTATATATATAAGCCGCGGTTGTCTCTCCACTGCGATTCCCTTCCTCGCCAATTTATAAAGGCTTACTCCTTTATGCTTGACTGCCGAATACATGGGTGGAATTTGTTTCGTCTCGCCTTCGAAAGCCATAATTGTATTTTTTATCAATACTTCATCCATGCCCTTTAGCGGTGATTCGGTTATGACCTTGCCCAAGGCATCTCCCGTATCGGTGGAGACCCCCAATTTCATAGTAATATCATATTCCTTATTACTATTGACGATGTGTTGCGACAATTTTGTCGACTTTCCTAAGAGAATCACTAAGACACCCGTAGCCAAGGGGTCGAGCGTGCCTGCATGGCCTACCCTTTTCGTCTTATATAAACACCTCACAAGATTGACCGCATCATGGCTGGTTATGCCTTTCGGCTTATCCAATATTATGATTCCGCTGGGATTGTAATCCGTCATGCCGAACCCTTCTATCGCTCTAGACTAAAAATTCTTTCGCCTCTTTTAATACCACGTCTATAACGTACTTTAAACTGCCTTCAAGTACGCATCCCGAAGCCTTTGGATGGCCGCCTCCCCCGAATCTACTGGCCAACATATTGACATTTACCCTACCTTTTGACCTGAAGCCTACGTGGACTCTTTTAGGATTATCCATATCTTCTCTAAAAAACATGGAAATCTCCGCACCTTTTATGGAACGGGCAAAATCTACGAAACCGTCTGTCCTGTCCGGAAGGGTTCCTGTCTCCTCGAGCATTTTTTTTGTAACATAAATATAGGCTATCTTATTATTGTGCTCGACCCTTATTGTCGAGAGCGCCTTAGATAAAAGCTCGATGTCGTTCAGGCCTTTAGCCTCGTATACCTTCTCCGCTACCTTGTCCGGCTTTACCCCGATCTTAATAAGCTCGCCCGCAACTTGATGAGTCTCCAGCGTAGTCGAATCATATCTAAAAGACCCCGTATCGGTCAAGATAGCGACATACAACATGGTCGCTATCTCTTCATTGATGTTTAGCCCCAGCTCCTTGTAGAGATTGAATATCATCTCCCCGCAGGAACTTGCGTCGGGCTCGACCCAGTTAAAGTCTCCGAAATTTACGTTTGAAACATGGTGGTCTATATTTATCTTAATCCTGGATCTTTGAACGGCCGGTGCGATATTGCCGCATCTTTCCACGGTCGGGCAATCTACGATTATAGAATTGTTATAATCTTTGAACTCCCAATCGTTCCAGCGAGCAATCTTGTCTGCATCCGGAAGAAAGAGATATCTTTCCGGGACCAGATCGTTATTTATGACGACGGCGTGTTTGCCCAGTTGTTTTACGAGATGGTAAACCGCCAGTTCGCTGCCGATGGCATCCCCTTCCGTATTTATGTGGCTAGTTACTATGTAATTGTCGTATTTTTTTATGGCCTGAGCGGTTTTTTTCATATCCATCTCGCTTCCTCCGGATCAGTATTAAGTTTTATATTATTTTTTTTCATCTTTCTTTCGTATGTCACCCAAGATCTTGTCTATCCTGTCCTGATGCTCATATGTCTTGTCCGCCAGAAGTGCTATCTCCGGCACGAATCTCAATTTAATCCTCTTGCCTATAAGCGTCCTGATGAACCCCTTGGCGTTATTGAGGGCGATCTCGGTCGCCTTCTTTGTCTTACCGTCGCCCATGACGCTATAGTATATCTTCGCGTGCCTTAAATCCGGCGTAATGTCAACTTTTGTAATAGTGGTGAAACCTATCCTCGGATCCTTCAGGTCTTCCTGAAGTATCGCACTCATCTCTTTTCTGATTGCGTTTGCAACTCTCTCGGGCCTGACTCCCATTATAATATCTCCGTTTCTTTTTCAATCAGTTCCACTCCGTTAAATCTATCAACGAACTTCAGAAGGGCATCTTCGGTCTGCTGGATATGTTTCTTCTCGCTTCGCACGAAGCATATGGCTATATCGCTCCTTTGCCATAGATCCTGATGATCGACCTCGGAAAGCGATATATTGAAATCGTTTCTCATCCTCGATTTGAAACTGTTCAATATCATCCTCTTGTGCTTCAATGAATTGCTCTTAGGTATGTGGAGACTTATCTTCATGACGCAGACAAACATGAAATATCCTAACCCCTCCGGCGTTTCAATCTTTTGGATAAACCGCGAGCATATTCTAATTCATCTTCTCTGGTAGTCAACTTGCCGTCTATCTTAGCGT
>JAFGFD010000066.1 GCA_016931215.1 Candidatus Omnitrophota bacterium | reverse complement strand
AGAGGATAAATTATTTCTTTATCTTCGGACTGTCGGCAATAACATTAATTTTGGCGCTTTATATCGATTTATTAAAATAGTATAAAACTATGGAAATTTTAAAACCAAAGATTGCGATTATCGGGTGCGGAAACGTGGGAAGCACGTTCGCTTACTCTCTCATGATCAGCGGGCTTGCCAGAGAGATCGTACTTATCGACGCAAACCCTGAAAAGGCAAAAGGCGAATGCATGGATTTGAACCATGGCGCCAGCTTTGTGCACCCCGTAAAGATTTGCGCCTCGGGATACGAAGGCTCGGAGGGCGCCGATATAGTAGTGATTACCGCCGGGGCGAAACAGAAGCCCGGCCAGACGCGGCTGGATTTGGCAGAGACCAATGCGAAGATATTTAAGGATATAGTGCCCAACGTTACGAAACATACGAAAGACGCCATACTACTGGTCGTTACGAACCCAATGGATATTCTTACATATGTCACGCTTAAGATATCGGGATTTCCCGTCGGCAGAGTATTGGGTTCGGGAACCGTGCTCGATACTTCAAGATTCAGGTACATGATAAGCGAACATTGCAAAGTGGACCCCCGTAACGTCCATGCATATATAATAGGAGAGCACGGGGATTCCGAGTTACCCGTCTGGAGCAATGCCAGTATCGGAGGTATGCTGTTAAATAAATATTGCCCCGCCTGCAATAAGAGCTGCGATTACAGCAAGGTCCTCGGGGGGATATTTGAGGAAGTCAAGAATGCGGCTTATAAGATTATAGAAACAAAGGGCGCCACATACTACGCAATCGGGCTGGCCCTTACAAGGATAGTCGAAGCGATACTACGTGATGAAAACTCGGTGCTGCCCGTATCCACATTCATAAACGATTACTACGGGATAGGAGATATATGTCTTAGCATACCGTCTATCGTAAATAAGGGAGGCGTTCAGAAGTTTTTAAGGCTTGAGCTCTCGGACCTCGAGCAAAGGCAGTTGCGAGAGTCGGCAAAGACGCTAAAGGGTATTATATCAAAACTGAAGATATAACTAGAGAATAATAACGGCAAATAATAAAGAACGGAGGCTGTTATGGCGGTTGAGAAGATCGGGGAACAATACAGGTGCAATATCTGCGGCAATGAAGTGAAGGTGACCAAGGTCGGAGGCGGAGAGCTTGTCTGCTGCGGAGAACCTATGGAAAAGCTTTGATGGGGACGGTTCTCGACCCAAGCACAAACCCGTCCCGTCGCCAAGCACAAACCCGCCCCTCTTTATTTAAGAAGGGATTGCTATACGGGGATAAGGGGACAGGTTTGAGTTCGGGTGCGGGACGGGCTTATATTGAAACGCAGAACCGTCCCGCGAAAACCGCGAAAAGGCTGATTGAGGAGTATAGAAATAAGAAGAAAGCTATAAAATCGCGGCTTAAGGATTTTTCTTATTTCCTGAAAGCGGGAGAAGAGGACGTCTTTCAGGAATTATGTTTTTGCATATTGACGCCCCAGACCAAGGCGGTCAACTGCGATAAAGCAGTGTCGCTATTGAGGGAGAAAGGCCTTCTGTTCAGAGGCAATAAGAGAGACATAAGTAAGGTGCTTAGGGGGCTTGTGAGGTTTCATAATAATAAAGCCTCCTACATCGTTCTTGCGAGGAAGATCTTCCGGGACGGTAAAGTACTTTCCATAAAAGGCAGGTTGAGGCCTGACTCCATATCGGGGACTCGCGATTGGTTCGTGAAAAATATAAAAGGTATAGGTTATAAAGAGGCCAGCCATTTTTTGCGCAATATCGGCTTAGGCGAGGATATCGCCATCATAGACAGGCATATCTTGAAAAATCTGAAGCGGTTGAAGGTCCTTAAGGTTGTGCCAAATTCGATCGATAGAAAGCAATATATTGAGATCGAAGAGAAGATGAGGAGATTTTCTGAGGAGATAGGCATACCGATGGAGGAATTGGACCTTCTCTTCTGGTCTTCGGAGACTGGTTTTATATTCAAATAAGGAGGAATAATAGACGGCATGAAAAACAGATCGCTTGAAAAGATAGAAGAGAGGATGAAGAGCGTAGAAGATCCTATAAGGTATAAGGTATTGGACAGCGTCAAGAGATTCAAGACGTCATGGGTCGAGCTCGGCCAGGCCCTATATTCCGTATGGAAAGATAAGTTATATAAGTCCTGGGGGTATGGTACGTTCGATCTGTATACCTCAAAGGAGATCGGTATCAGAAAACAGACCGCCATGAAATTACTCAAGTCTTATTATTTTTTAGAGAAGGAAGAGCCTCGCTATCTTGAAAAAGAATACACGGACGAGACCAGTGCCTCGCAGATGCCGAATTACGATGCCGTCGACGTGTTACGCCGCGCAAAGAATAAAAAGACACTTGATAACGAGGACTACAGGGAGTTGAGGGCAAAGGTGTTCGAGAAGGGGAAAGACGCCAAAGAGATCAAGAAAGACCTGACGCAGTTGATAAAAGAGCGCGAAGAGCTCGAACCAGAAGAGGCGATGGAGAAAAGAAGACAGGCCATGATAAAACGCCTTTTATCCACATTAAAGGCATTGAAGAGGGATGCGGAGGTTTTGAAGCTTTTGCCTTCCGGATTGATTAAAGAGATAGACATGCTTGCCAAGAAGATCGAAAGGGAGATAGGTTGATACATTTTTCTTGAGGGACACCTCGCTCGGTAGTATAATTGTCAAATATGAGAGGCGTATGGTAATGAAAGGCCGCAAGACCGAAAAAATTTCCAGTAAAAATGTAGTCGGCGCCTTGGCGAAGATAAGCGAGGCCATAATTTCCGATTTATATCTTGAGGACATCCTGAAGTTGATAGTTTCGGTTACGGCTGAGGTCATGGGGTCGAAGATATGCTCGCTTATGTTGCTGGACAAGTCCAAAAAGGAGTTGGTCGTCAAGTCGACGCAGTCCGTTAGCGAGCGGTACAACAGGAAGCCTAACATAAAACTCGGAGAAGGCATAGCCGGCGAAGTCGCGAGATCGGGAATACACGCGACGGTTATGGATGTGAAAAAAGACGAACGTTATATCAATAGAGAGATTGCCGTTAAAGAGAAGCTTTGTTCTCTTTTGAGCGTACCGCTTACATTCAAGGAAGAGATTATAGGCGTTCTCAATTGCTACACCGCCAAACCTCACCGCTTCACCCGGAATGAAATCGATATCCTTAAATCAATCGCAAACCAATCGGCGATTGTCATAGAAAACTTCAGGTTGGTTGTCGAGACCAAGGTCATCAGGGAAGAACTTGAGTCCAGAAAGGCGATAGAGAGGGCAAAGGGGATCCTGATGAAACAGGAAAATTTGGGTGAAGAGGAGGCTTACGCCAAGATAAGAAGATACAGCATGGATAACAGGCGGAGTATGCGCGAAGTTTCGGAAGCTATTATCTTAAGCGAAGAGATGAAGAAGAGTCACAAAAAAAATACTTGACCTGATTTGCAATGTGCGGTACTATTCAATATGAACGGTGCGCAGGGTCTAGCTTCGGAAGATAGAGACGGCACTCTAGAAGAGTGCCTTTTTTTCCACGCGGAACTTTTTTATTAATAAGCGGTTATGTCCACGCTATAATATAACGGCGTGGGCCCATCTTAATATTAGCGTAATTTTTTTTGGAAGGAGATCGGATATATGCTGGAAGCCAAAATCAATATTACTTTGAAAAAGACGATCGCGGATCCGCAGGGCCTGACCGTAAAACACGCTTTGGAGTCTTTGAATTACAAAGAGGTCCAGGAGGTGCGAATGGGCAAGCATGTTACGGTAAGACTCGATTCAGCCGATGTCGAAAAGGCAAAGAAGAGCATAGATGCCATGTGCAGGCAGCTCCTATCGAACCCAATTATCGAAGATTACTCGTTCGAGATAAAGGAGTTGTGATGAAATTCGCTGTTGTCGTATTTCCGGGTTCGAATTGCGATCAGGATTGCCGTTATGTGGTTAAGAGAGTGTTGGCGAGGCCCGTGGATTATATATGGCACAAAGAGAATAAACTGAAAAGCTATGATTGCGTAATCATCCCCGGCGGCTTCAGTTACGGGGACTATCTGAGGACCGGTTCAATAGCGAAGTTCTCCCCTATAATGAAGCCCATTATAGAATATGCCGAAGGAGGCGGTCTTGTAATAGGAATCTGCAACGGTT
>JAFGFD010000006.1 GCA_016931215.1 Candidatus Omnitrophota bacterium | reverse complement strand
TTTTCTTCCCATTTTATAGAAAGTGGTGTTCTGAATATCGAAATGGACGTCTTCTATCAGCATATCCTGCGTGACCAATAGATGCACATCTTTCTTGTAGTTTATAACTGCGCAATCATCTCCTATGCCGAGAATCGATGTGGTGCGCCTCGGCAATCTTTTTCTCATCCTCTCAATAAATTCAAATTCACCCAGATTCTCAAGTTTCATGTCGGCGTACCCTATTTGATAATATGTCTTATCGCCGAAAAGGGCGGCCTGATGATACCCCTTTCCGTTATTATGGCGCTGATCAGTCCATGAGGAGTAACATCAAAAGCCGGATTATAAGTCTTTACCTGCCTGGGCGCGATATCTCTTCCCAGTATCTTGCGAACTTCGTCTCCGGATCTCTCCTCGATCGGAATATCGTCCCCTTTTTTGATGCTGATATCAAATGTCGCCACGGGCGCCACTACATAGAACGGTATACTGTGATAGTGCGCACAGACTGCCACATTGTACGTGCCGATCTTATTTGCGGTGTCTCCATTAGACGCTATTCTGTCGGCACCGACAAATACCTTATTTATCTTACCATTTGCCATGAGAGACGCCGCCATGTTGTCGCATATCAATGTAACGTCTATCTTCTCCCTCACCAGTTCCCATGCTGTCAGGCGGGCACCCTGTAGAAGCGGTCTCGTCTCGTCGGCAAAGACCTTTATCCGCTTCCTGTCCTCATGGGCCTTGAAGATAACGCCCAGAGCGGTGCCGTAATCGACGGTAGCGAGCCCCCCCGCATTGCAATGAGTCAAAATGGCATCCCCGTCTTTAATCAATGATGCCCCGTACCCGGCCATTTTTCTGCATATAATCCTATCTTCCCGTAGAACTGCGAGCGCTTCCTTTAAGAGGGCTTTGCGTATCTCGCTCACTGGCCTGCGGGCATTTGTCTTGGCGCACTTCCGCATCCTCTCAAGAGCCCAGAATAGATTGACGGCCGTAGGTCTTGATGAACCAAGGTAGGATATGACATAGTCTAGTCTCTTTTTAAAAGCGACGTGATCCTTGTAATCCCTGTCGCCTATGCCCAAAAGGACACCCAATGCTCCGGCGACACCGATGGCCGGCGCACCTCGTACCTCGAGCCTTTTTATGGCCCGTTGCATTGACTTGATATCCTTTATATCTTTATAAACCGTCTTATTGGGCAATTTGGTCTGGTCGATTATCCTTACGGCATTCTTAACCCAGTCTATTGTGGCTACCGGCATGGCATCTCTCCGTCTATTAGTTTGTATAAGTTTCAAGTCACAAGTGGCAAGTCGCACGTTACAAATTTCAAATGGGTTTAAAGTGTATGGTTTATGCCGGTTTTCGGAAATAAAAAATCCTCGTAACCCATAAAACGATAACCATAAACCGATTTTTCAAAAACTGAAAAACTCTACTTTCTCCAAAGTATGTTGGTAATGAAATTCTTTCTTATGTATATAGACTTATAAGGGCAAGCCTCATGGCAGCAAAAACACCTTATGCACCGTTTGGCATTTATTAGAGAGCGCTCCTCTGTTATCGTTATCGCGTCAACAGGGCAGGCATTCTTGCAAATATTGCACTTTTTGCAAATGGCTTCGTCTATGACGGGCCTGAAGGCGATCAGGCGCGAAAACATCTTGTATAAAAAATCCGGTAGCATATTTATACTGTGCGATGTCATAAGGGTCGTGACCGGAAGTTTGAATCTTTTTAACTTAGCATCGGCCAGCTTTTCGCCCACTATCTCAATATGATGCAAAACACCCTCTCCGGCCTTTCTTGATACTGCCTCATTGATGATGATATTCTTATGCGCAGGAATTCCTATTATCTCTGATGCTACGCTGTCCACGCTGACCGAATCCCTACCTGCAATAACATACCCTATTCTCTTGGGGTTTCCGGCTGCGGGACCGTTGCCTTCCATGCCCACGATCGCATCCATTATGGCAATATCGGGTCTTCTCACCTCAAAGACATCCACTATAGTCGCGACGAAATGTTTCGGGTCGGGATGGTTCCTATGGCAATCCAACTTGAACAGCCCGGGTACCATTCCGAAAGAATTTTTTATTGCGCCCGTCATTGCAGTAAGCGCATGTGTCTTGAGTTTCGGTATTGTTATGACCTTGTCAGCTTTCATGACGGCATCGGCAATAGGGTAGCCGTTGATTATGCCGGACTTATCGAATTTTATTATCTCTACTCCCTCCTCATCCGCTATCCGCCTCAAGCCCGTCTTCTCAAGTACGTGATTGATATCTTTGATCATGAAGAAACTGCCGGGCGAGTCTCCTATCATGATATTATTCGAAACCTTCTTGACCACTCTTATAACAGCCCTTACGAGCTCGGGATGCGTGCAAACCGCATCATCAGGTTTTCTTGCAGACAACAGATTCGGTTTTAGAAGTACCTTATCCCCGGGCATTATAAATTGTCCGATGCCGCCCAATAGGTCTACCGAGCGCATCACAGCCTCTTCCACATTAGCCGTGTTATAATCGGTGCATTTTACTATGGATACTTTGGACATCTTATCTTGCGATTCCTTTCAGCAGTATCAGTAATGCCAATGAAATTGAGTTATGCAATATATGAACTGTAATGGAAGCTACCAGGCTCCCCGTCTTTTCGTAGAGATATGTAAGCGTAATCCCTAAAGCCAGTATCGGAAAAAAACTTGCCAGGTTGCCGTGAATTGAAGCGAAAAAGAACGCACTCGCAACGATCCCCCAAAAAATACCGAGTCTCCTCCTGAACACCCCATAAGCAAAACCTCTAAAAAATACCTCCTCGAGAACAGGGCCAAAAACGGCCGTAAAGAGGCCCATGAACACCAAGGACGGCACGTGTTTTTCGCTTTGCAAAATAACGAGCACTGGCTGCGGTTCCATTGGGATATTGTATTTTTTAAAGAGCGTGGTGGTAAGCATCATAACGGCAACCAAAATAGGGCCAAGACCTACGTATGCCAGAATTCCGTATCTTACATTTATAGACATCTTACGCGCGGTCAATCCTAAAGAATCCAAAGCCTCTCCTCTTTCATCAACTACGAAATATATCAGAGCCGCTATAGCTATGATATCGGCCATAGTCGCGGAAAATACGAGACGCAAGCTCTCTTTGTCATGTAAAAAAGGCACGGAAGATATAAAGAACAGATCTATGAGCCAAAGAACGCGCTGCGCAAAAAGAAATATTATGGCGACTTTACATATATCCCACAGATTCCATCGCGCGCCTTCCAGCCTCTTTGTCGCATCGACCAAAACATATCCTCTCTTGGTCATAATGAAATAAACGACATCAAATATTATCCCTACCAGTATAAAAAAGACAAAGGCTGCTGCGAGGTATAAAAAGATAAAATATGCCGTTGGGTTCGTCTCAACCGCCTTCTTGAGCGCTTCTCCGGAAAAGATCTGCGAGGAACCCTCCAGTCTTTCAGCGAGTCCGCTCTCCCTAAGAAACCCGCTCAAAAATGATAATGACAAATTTATAAAGACCACCGCCGCAAAGAGAGCTATATATATCTTCTCTCGCCATATAAAATGTCCTATAGCTGCTGCAACGCCTTTCATCTCTTATTCCTGGTCTAAGTTAAAGAAACTCGTCGCATTGGCGGAGGTCCTCTCCTCTATCTCTTCTCTGGGGACCTTCATGATGTCCGAAAG
>JAFGFD010000065.1 GCA_016931215.1 Candidatus Omnitrophota bacterium | reverse complement strand
TTTTCGGGGATTTCTTGTGATAATATATTAATAGGAGGAGAGTAGGGGAACGGACCCGCTGCGATTTATTTATTTGATAACCTCTCGATAAATTCGGAGATTTTTTGCTTAAACATATCTTTCATAACTTCTTTCGTAGTAGCTTCAAGCACCTCGACCGGCCTCTTGCCGCATAATTCTTCCATGTCCTTAAATGTCCGCTTGCTGCCGGCACCGCCTTGGGTACAGAAGAACGCGATGTTCTTCAAAGATTCTTTATGCCGCGTGATGAACGTCCTTATGGCTGGCGCCATCGTAAAGGCCCAGACAGGTGTTCCGATTACTACAATATCATACGAAGAAATATCTTTTTTGGTATCATCGATTTCCGTAAGTCTTTTGGTAGCGGCATCCTTACCCGCTATAAGATAATTCGTCGGTCCCCTTCTATCTTTTTTGTCGATAATCTCCTCTATGTCACCGCCCAAATTCCTGGCTATGGCCTGGGCTATCTTTTTCGTAGTCCCGGTCCTTGAATAATAGACAACCAGTGATTTCATGTCCTCTCTCCTTTTCCGGATGAGTACGCCGGTTCTTATTACTCGATTTATATTGAAGCTTTAATTTCCAAAATAGTCACTTTGATTGCTATCCTCATAGGAATCCCGTTGCCCATCATTATAACCTCTCCTATATGCTCCTCCTAACCTCCTATTCTCAAAACCGGCATAGCCATCATTGTAACCTCTATTATATAAATCCGCCGATCCATTATCATAGACGACATCTCCGTCTTTATAGCCCACTTGATAATCACAACCTGATAAAATTGACAAAGCGACAAGAATGGGTATTGCGATTTTACTCATATCATTTCTCCCTCAATGTTTTAATTGCCCAGATGATAAAACGGATCACACCATACGCCAATAAGATGATCGCCAACTATACATAACCATTAAGAATATAAAACCACGGTAAATTTGGAAATAATCTCTTTGTCAAAAGAAGCAACCCTATAACGAAAAGTACGGCGAGACCGCCGAGTCCTCTTCCAGATTCCCACTTTGCAGAGTCCGCTCTTATTCCTTTGCGAAGGTTATTCTTGTTTTTGCTATTAAGAATATTTTCAAACAGGGCGGTTTATTCTGCCGATCTGTTTTATAACCACACTTTGTCTATCTCGAGAGTGTCTTATTCTTTATCTCTTCCAAAAGATCCCGCATCTGCTTCAAGTATGATACGATGCGTATTTCAAAAGAGGTGATTACGCAAAAACCGATCACAATACAAATGGATATAACAAGGAATGGCTCCATATTATCTTCTCCTCTCTCCTCTTTATTTATAACAAACGTTCATAATGAAAAAATAGATTATTCCCGAGAGCGTTATCATTATCAAGAACAACCCCATTATCCTCGTATTCCTGATCTCCTTTTGCATAGATATGGGTTCTATCCTCCAATTCAATTTTTCGTAAAACTTCCTTTGAATTTCGATAGAACCCTGTGGATTCAATAGCAGGAATAAACCAACGGCTAAAATAATTACGGAAAGTAGTATCTGCGCCATGATCATCTCCTTGCGAATTCGTCAAATTATGACGTTGAAGCCCGCGCTCCAAAAAGCCATGAAACATCCCTGAAGTATCGCCAGAAACAGGGTAACAGCCTCGTCTATCCCTTTATCCCTGCCGAGTTCGGCGAGGGCTATATACATCGGGAATATGACGACAACGAAACGTCCTATGCTGAAGATAAAACCCTGCCCGCTCATGAGCGATGAAATGATAAACAATATGCCCAGCAGCCAATATGAAAAGCCTATCCTCTTGCAGAAGACAGACAGCAGCAACACGATGGCCAGGACCGATAGCACTACATGGATATCCGTGAATATATTCCTATATAATAACACCAAGGGATTCGACACGCCTGTCCCCCACCCGGAAATCTGGGCAAAGACGTAAGCGTAGAAATCTCCCGTCAGATAATATGTGTATGCCGCGAAGACGGACGGCCCCAACGGTATCATCAAAAGAAAGAAGATGTCTCTCTTTAGATTCTGCAATTTAAATCTTTTTGCCTTCAGATATTCATACAGCAAAGGTAGTATGACGACCACGCCTATGGCCTTCGTAAGAGAGAGGAGAAACCCGCTAACGCCGACAAGGAGCCATTTCTCTTTCTTGGCATAGTAGAAACAGATCACGAGCAGGGCCAGGAACAATGATTCGGCAAAGACCGCGGACAGGATGAATGCCGACGGAAAGACAATCAGGTACTTCATCGTCCTCAGGGCCGTATCGTCGTCGGCTGTCAGCTTGACCAGCTTATATAGAAAGACGGCGGTTATGACCAAACAAATATTGGAGACGATAATGCCCGCGATGTAATTACTGCCTATTACGCCGCCCAAGAGTCTCATCAGCAAAGGATATAGAGGGAAGAAACCGAAACTGGACTCGCCGACCTTAAGGATTGCCGGATACCATTCATTCGCTATCCCCAAATACCATCCCGAATCATGTATGCCCCATATATCGAGCCAAAGGTGTCTGGAGTAAATCCACCTCGGGCAGTAGGCGTAGAACCTGTCCAGAAGATTCCGCGAACTTACGCCTATCACGGTAAGGATGAACCTTGAGGATAGAAAGATGAGTGTTAAAAATCTTATTTCCCGCGGGATCCTTTTTATATATGACGACAAATTCATATTGAGTCTCCGTCCTTGCGCTGAGCTGCATCTTGACTATAAATAATCCCGTAGTAATGTTTAATATTTACTATTATAACATTATATTGGCACTATGCCAATATTTTCATATGAGTGACGTTTACGTATAAAAATTTTACTTGGGCTTTTCTTTCTTCTGCGGTATAATCTAAAAAGAGAAATTGTCCGTAAAATTTAAAGGTTCAAAAAGCAGGTTGGTCTAAATGGATCCTATCGTTGTAGTGGGTGCCGGTGTAACCGGTTGTGTCATCGCCGCGAGGCTCGTAAGTGAAGGCTATAAGATTATACTTATAGAAAAAGATTCGAGAATAGGCGGATTGGCCAAGACATTCCGCTACGGCGACTTTATCTTCGACATAGGGCCGCATAGGTTTTTTACGCACAAAAAACGCGTCTACAAATTCATCAAGGAGACTCTGAGAGGTAACTATAATATAATTCCCCGCCGCAGTGATGTCTTTTTCTTAGACAAATATTACAGCTGGCCTCTGCGCCCTACCGTATTATTCAACCTTCCCCTCTCCACTTCAATGAAATCAGCCTGGGACCTACTCCTTATGGGCATAAGGCGTAACAAAAAGAGTTCGGACACATTCGAAGATTACATCTTAAAGAACTACGGGCCGAGTCTCTATAATATCTTCTTCAAGGAATATACAGAGAAATTTCTCGGGTACTCGCCGTCCGATGTCCATTCGCAATGGGCAAAGGAGAGTATGAGAAGGACGATAATCGATGAAAGGATAGCGAGCCGCCACCTCTTTGACATGTTGAAGCTCTTCTTTAAATTCAGGCCTATACGCACCGAATTTATATACCCAAGGGGAGGCACGGATATCTTCTGCAGAAACCTGGCCGAGGAAATAATAAGTAAAGGCGGCGAGATACTCACCAATACATCCATAAAGTACGCGAACGCCTTCGGAGGCAAGATAAACCAGGTATATATAAACGGCGCAAAGATCGACATAGACCGAATTATATGGACCGGCCCGCTCGATGCGATCTCTTATCTTCTCGATGTCCCGTGCGACGGCCTGGAGTACCTGTCTCTGGTCGTATTCAACATAGAATTAAAGTCGCCTATCGATAAAAACTTTCAATGGTGCTATTACGGCAGCAGGGACATCGTCTTCAGCAGGGTCACCATTCCTCCTGTCTTCAGCAAAAATTTGGCGCCCGAAGG
This sequence comes from Candidatus Omnitrophota bacterium, assembly GCA_016931215.1. GTDB lineage: Bacteria > Omnitrophota > Gorgyraeia > JAHIPI01 > JAHIPI01 > JAFGFD01. The sequence goes on along the minus strand of JAFGFD010000065.1, from coordinate 1,438 downwards.
CACGGGTAGCCTATGCGTGGAGATAACGTGCTCGACCCACGGTGAATTGTGGAACGATCCCCAAAAGTACCTCGACAGAGTCAAAAGCGATCTTTTGAAAGTAGGCCTTATAAAAAACCGCGATTGTATACGCAAAATTCACATAGAAAAAATCAGAAATGCCTATCCGATATATAAATTGGATTATATGCAAAGATTGAAAACGGTGATGGGTAATTTGGGCAAATTTGAAAACCTGCGCCTCGCGGGACGAACCGCTCTCTTCTGGTATAACAACATGGACGATTCCATAGAGAACGGCCTGGAGGTGGCTGACGACACAGTCAAAGAAAGAGATGAAATTCTTATTATCAGGTAATGAAGCGATAGCGCGGGGCGCGTTTGAAGCGGGGGTCTCTTTTGCATCGGGTTATCCCGGCACGCCGTCCACGGAGATCCTGGAGAACATAGCCGAATTTGACGACATAGACGCCCAGTGGTCACCCAATGAAAAGGTCGCCTTGGATGTAGCGGTCGGCGCCTCTTTGGGCGGAAGACGCTCTCTGGTAGCGATGAAACACGTAGGCCTCAATGTCGCCTCCGATACTTTGATGACCCTATCCTACACGGGTGTAAACGGCGGGTTGGTAATAGTGAGCGCCGATGACCCGGGCATGCACAGCTCCCAAAACGAACAGGACAACAGAAATTACGCAAAGTTCGCCAAGATCCCGCTCTTGGAGCCAAGCGACAGCCAGGAAGCAAAAGATTACGTAATACGCGCATTCGAAATAAGCGAACGTTTTGATACGCCTGTCTTAGTAAGGATTACCACAAGGATAGCCCACTCAAAAAGCCCCGTCTTGACGCGGCGCGCCGTAAGTAAGCGCCGCTTCTCCGGTTCATTTAAAAGCATGCCCTCAAAATACGTGATGGTCCCTTCCAATGCGCAAAAAAGAAGGATCTTTGTCGAAGAGAGGCTTGCAAAATTGAAGAAGCTGAGCGAAAAAATCGGGTTTAACCGCATAGAGCGCGGTAGAAGCAATCTCGGCATCATCTCTTCCGGAATCAGCTATGTCTATGCCAAAGAGGCCGCTGCCGAGGCCTCGATCCTTAAGCTCGGCATGACCTATCCTCTGCCGGAATTATTAATAAAAAGTTTTGCGGCAAAATATAGACCTCTATACGTCATCGAAGAGCTAGATCCTTTCCTGGAAGAACAGATAAAGGCGATGGGTGTATCTGTAAAAGGAAAGGAGCTTTTCCCATCTGCCTACGAGTTGAATCAGGATATAATCAAGGGGGGATTCGCGGGTAGAGGCTCTCCTCGAATTAAAGGCACGGAATCTACCAAAAAGAGTCCATCCCCTTGCACGGGTTGTTTCTATCTAGGGATCTTTTACATATTCAGAAAACTCAATTTGAAGGTCATGGGAGACATCGGATGTTATGCTTTGAA
>JAFGFD010000064.1 GCA_016931215.1 Candidatus Omnitrophota bacterium | reverse complement strand
ATGCTGACCAATATGGTATATTTCTTAAACTGGTCTCTCCGATAAAAAAACACGTAACAAGCTATCGACAAAGCTATCAATATATTGGCGGGTCTGTTAAAAACAGCCAAGCCAAGTAAAAAGCCTACATAGGGAACGAACTCATTTTTTTTGCTTAGTAATAAAAATATGGACAGCGTGATAAGCAACAAAGACGGACCGTGTTGCCAAATGCCCCTTGCAACAACGCTCCAAACACAAGTGCCGAAGGCATAAAGGAGGGTAAAGAATACCGCCGTGCTCTGTCTTCCGCAAATCCTCAATAGACATAAATACATAAAAACCGCGGATAATGAAGCGATTATGGATGAGGACAGCATGGACAACAGAAATCTTTTCTCAAACAGGTCGACTCCCAAGATATGGGCGATAGAATATACGGGAAGATTCAACAGCCCCGGCATTATAGAATATGAGGCAACGATCTTCCCGCGGACATACCCATACCAATATGGTAAGCCGAGGTCGTCCGTGAAAAATTCATTAAAGTCTAAATCTTTTTCATATATAATCGATATAGGTAAAAGTTCGTTTGGTATCGTATCTCCGCTGCCTGAGTATTTAAACCCTATATTGAAGATAAATAAGGTAACTAAAAATATCAATATATGGATTGAATATCTATTTTTAAAAAAATACATCATATCGTTCCCTTCGAGGTAGTATATCATACGAATACAATGACTTCAATGGTCCCAATGTATTATAACCAATTTGCCGCGCCGAATAACCGAGGCATGTATCCAATCCGGTGCGTTGCCGGTTCAATGTCGAGTATTGGTCCTGGCTAACGGCGCAGAGAAGCAAGGTCACATTGGGCAAACCCTTGTCTATATCCTCCTTGCTTTGGATAGGTTGCCGCAAAAAGAAATGCTCCTTTTACATTCGCATCTTCTTGATTTTCGTACAGTTTTAATGTATAATAAATTTGTGTATTAAAAGTGTGTTTTATCGATTATGGGATTTTTTATGTTTCTCAAAACAAAATCAAAAAAAGTGATGCTTGTGGATGACGAAGAAGACTTTCTAATGGCCATTAAGTTTTTTCTTGAGGCAAAGGGATACAATGTCATCTATGCGCATAACGGAAAAGAGGCCCTTGAAAAGGTGCTGGAGATGCCAGATATAATATTTTTGGATATAAAATTACCGGATTTAAACGGATATGAGATAGTCCGCAGGATACGCGAAAATACGGAACTGACGGAAATACCCATAATCATGCTGACCTGTTCTACCCATAGCAAAGATATATTCGAATCTCAGGATATCGGCGTAACGGACTATCTTATGAAGACGGTCGAGTTTGAGGAATTATTAATAGTGATAAAAAAATATACCAAATAATGCGGCCTTCGATTGTATTGCCAAGTATGATTTCATCTTTCTTCTAACCTACTATTGCCTTCGGTTTTACTTTCCAAAAATCATTCGATGGAAGATATCTCCTCGCGAGAATATGTAAATACGATGCCGGAGGAGACTCTGATTTTAATATATTTTTCATTTTCTTCCACTATATCCCCCTCGACGGTCCTGCCGCCATTCAAAATCAATATGGTCTTTTGTTCTTCGGCCACCGCTGGATACTGACCTTGGGATAATGTACTCTCCCCTCCGAGCTCCTTTTCAGCTTCCCTGCGCTCTGTAATGTCAAAAGACAAACCGTCGGCGCTACAGGTGATGCTGGATACGGTGCCCTCAAGGCCATACATTTGATCTATAAGTTCCGGCGATGCCAGCAGGTCGCCGCTGAATTCCAAATATGCGGTCTTTGCGTCTTTTTGCTTGAATACCCCTGTAACATCGGATAATTCATTGGGCATAGTAACATAGAATTCTACTTTAAAATCGCGCATTGCCTCTATCATCGCCTTTGCCGTGGGATCATCCGGCGCTTCAACTTGGTCAGCGGTCTGTTCTCTTTTAAACTGTTCCAACTGTGCCTTAGACTGCGCGGATTTGGATTCGTCGGTCCTTAAATAACCCTCGAGATTGCCGATTTCGTCTTTCTTCAAGGCAAAGTTTGATGACATCAGGCCGGACTGCAAAAACCTATTGATATCGTCAAACTTGTATTTATAACTTACATGCAAACCGTCATCTTTTGCCTCTGAGTTAAAATAATCAAATTTTATATCCACCCCTGCCGCATTGGCTTTTTTTACGATCTCCTCTTTATTTGCAAACATCATCTCGCTTGCCGATTTTTTCGGCAATGGGGCATTCTCCGCACCCATACCTTCGGCCATCTGCATCATACCCTGCATCATACCGCCCATCATATTATCCACAAAATCCACAGTTGCTTTTGGGATCAATGTCTCAACCTCTACACTGCCTGAGCCGTCTTTTTCGATCGTTATGCTCTCCTTTTGATGCATGCAACCGCAGAGAAAAATCAAAGAAAAGACAAAAAAGAACTTCCACAAAATAGAATCCTTGATCGCATCAATCATCTACAGTCTCCTTGTCCAACCTCTGGGGTGGAGGATAGATTTGCGGCCGGGGCCGGAACGCTAACCACGGATGGTTTCGGCACTTCCTCGCGCATTTCGCGCTCGGTCGAGCCCCAAATTCGGCTATTTGGTCCAGAGTTCTGTCGATTTTCGAGCCTCGAAATACACCTGGGACAGAAACTCATGAAATTCGATCTTTTCCATTACCTCATTTATGTCTTTTGCCTGCATCGTCTTTTTTAGTTTATCCCAATCTATCTTGCTCTTATATTTGGGAAAAGTGACTGACGTGGCCTGCAATATATCGGAACACAACCCCATGCGTATCATCTCGGAGAAGCTCACGTCATGCTTCTTTGCCATAAGCTGGTAATGTTCGGCCATCCAATCATCCAAGAGCACCTGGTATCTCTTAAGCATCTCGTACCCCTTTCACGCTATACAGTCTTCTTTTTCCGTTTAAGGGCTTTTGTCATTCTTTCGCACGCTTGACGCGGGCTTCGCCCTTCCGTCAAGTGGTTGCAACATATAGCCGCATAGCCCCTTCTGTTCTTCATTTTGAAAACCTTCACGCTCTTTCCGCCTAACTTCATCCCCGCCCCCTCATTTCTTTATACCGGCCTTCCCCTTGTTATGTTCCTGTTCCGCCCAAAAGAACTCTATTGCCTTCCGAGCCTCAAAATATACCTTTGAGAGATCCTTGTGCAACTCCTCCATCCTGATCTTGCCGTATCCGCCCTCTTTCAACGTCGCCCTCTGTTTAACGCTTTCCATGTCAGGCGAATACTTGGGATAATCTTTCGCGATCATGTCTATGTAATAACAACACAAAGCCGCTCGTACGGTCTCTGAAAAGCTTATGTCGTATCTTTCGGCCGTCTTCTTTATATGCTCGGCCAGCCAATTATTTATAAGCACCTGATATCTGTTCAGCACAAAAGTCACCCTCTATTTTATTACATTGTTATACCAAACCATCTCCTTCAACAATACACCTTCTTCATCATAGATGCGTTCCTTCCCGTGTTTCTTCCCCTCATTAAACTGTATTTCGGATCGTATATTGCCGTTTGGATAATACTCTCTTCTGAGCCCGTGCGGTACGCCGCCTTTGTAAGATGTTTCAACGGCGCTACCGTCCTTATTGTAATATTTGGAAACGTATCTCTCTGCTCCGTCACTTGAGCCGGGCTCTATTTTTAATTCGGATATCACCCTACCCGTTTTAACATCAACGGTCATGCTGTCGCTCGAGCCGAATTTAGACGGGCGCCAGAGAGTTATGACTCCTTTGTACGCATGCACCCTTATATCATCCCATTTCCAACCTCTCTCTTCGCATATTTGTCTTGCCCGTGATGTCTCTTCTTGTTTAAGCGATTTGGAGTCAGGTTTTACTCTATCTTGCCGTTCTTCAACCATGCCGATCTTCTTGCCGGCAATACAAATGAATCTTCTTTCTGTAAAATACGAAATCAATATAAGCGTCAGAAGGACGGCGAGAATCGTTAAAAAGATTGATTTTATTGATCTTCTAATACCTTGAAACATATGATCTTTGTTTGCCGATTAGATGGATAAGCCACGGCAAATCCCTACATCTTTGGCTAAAATGCCACCTATATTCTTTCCAATGCGTTGCGTTTTGTGCGAATCTTTTCTTCAAGAGTCGCGATATCCTCAGTGAGCTTGTCGATCTTGATCTTAAAATCCACGATATCATCCTGCATCAATCTTATCCTCATCTCAAAACCCAGCAGGATAAATAAACCGCATATAAGGCCCCATATCGCCTCCATTGCGCCCCTCCATTTTCCTAAATAGACATGGCATGTTTACCGTATTAAGCCTATTTGATCGCCAATTGCGTCAGACCTATAAAAAATCCTGTCGTAGAAATAACGAACAAAATGACAGCCGATGTCTTCCACAATCGATTATGCGTCTCGCGAGGTATCTCCCTTACATAACCAAGAAGCTTTATGCTCTTTGTGGAAGCGTATGAACTTTCAGAAAAATATCCCCATGCGGACTGATAACAGGTATATAACACCAGGCCATACCATAAAAAAAGACGCATCCCATTGGGAATAATTCTTTTTCCTATAATAATCTCGTAATTGCTTATCAAAAGAAGAGCGACTACAACGATTCCAAAAGTTACTGCTCCCATAAGTGTCTTCCGCTTCATACCCGCCTCCTTCTATAATAGACCCTCTTTCTGCTTGGAAGGCTATATGTAGTTAAATTACATACATCCTGATTATATTCTACTAGTTTTGACCTCTAACTTCAAGAATCTTCTGTGGGTTCCAATTTCAAAAGTGGTATATTCAAGCGCCTGCGAAAGCTCTCGCCTTTAAGCAATTGCTTCTTGCGCCAAGCGAGATCGTTTCGCGCATGGCCTCCTCTTTGTATCATGGCTGCGCCCGATGCGGCTAAATGCAAGCTATGTTTCCCGTACTTCAGGTTTATTCCGTCTATCGTCTCCGATAGTCTCTTCATGCCGGTAATCTTTAGCGCGTCGTCAAAGAGTGTCCGTGAATCCACGCCACTGGTCACTAT
>JAFGFD010000063.1 GCA_016931215.1 Candidatus Omnitrophota bacterium | reverse complement strand
CAATCTGAACAACCATCCGGCGTAGGGGACGATGACCTCTCCTTGAAAGTGGGCAGGGTTCTCAAGCCACATGGCAATAAAGAAAGACTGGATCACCGATAGCAATACAGTGCCGTATCTGGTGTATTGCATGATCTTGCGGCGTCCGGCCTCCCCTTCCTTAGCCAAACGTTCCAATTGCGGGACAACTGCCGTCAGGAGTTGTAGTATTATTGATGCCGATATGTAGGGCATTATCCCAAGCGCAAATATAGTCGCTCTCTGCATTGCGCCTCCGGAGAAGACGTTTATTAAACCAAAAAGGGTGCCTCCGGCCGTCTGAGCCATTCTTTCAAAGAAGAGCAAAAGTTTTGAGCTATCTATGCCGGGCGTCGGTATAAAAGCCCCTATCCTGTAGACGGCTATGAGCCCCAAAGTTATAAGCACTTTCTTCTTAAGATCCGGTATCTTAAATATATTGATAAATGATTCGAACATTTTATGCCCCTGAACGGCTAATCCGATTTCGCCCTTAGCGATACTTTCTCTGTTATTATCTCCGCCTTGCCGCCGGCTTTGCTTATCTTATCCTGAGCGCTTTTCGAAAATGAGTGCGCCCGGACTGTTAAGGATTTCTTGATTTCCCCGTTCCCGAGTATCTTCACGGGGTACCGCTTGTTTTTAATAATTCTCTTATCCGCCAACTTCAGAGGATCAATTATGTCATCTTTTTTAAACTCATTAAGGTCCTCTACGTTGACAATTTGATTTATTACTTTATCGCTACCAGAAAATCCCCTTTTTGGTATCCTTCTTACAAGAGGCATCTGACCGCCCTCAAAACCGATTCTCAGTTTACCACCTGCTCCGCTGCGCGCTTTGAGACCTTTATGACCTTTAGTGCTGGTCTTTCCATGACCGGACCCCGAGCCTCTTCCGATAATTTTTATCTTCCTACGCGCTCCCTTAGGCCTTGGAATTTCATTCAACTTCATTATCTTCACCTCAACATTAGTTTTATTTTGACGTTGATCATGGGTTGACCCGAATAGTTTCGGCTCAACGCCGGAAATTACCCCGTCTTAAGCCTCTGAAGTCCGTCCACCGTCGCCTTGACAACGTTTAGGGCATTATCGCTGCGCAATGATTTTGTGAGGATGTCTTTAATGCCGGCAGCGTCGCATATGGCCCGGACTGCATTGCTGGCTATGACGCCCGTACCGGGTCCGGCGGGTTTAAGCATAACCCGTGCCGCCTTGAATTTTCCTATAATTTCATGGGGTATGGTCGTCTTTCTTATGGGGACTGTTATAAGATTCTTCTTTCCGTTTATCAATGCTTTCTTGATGGCTTCGGATACTTCATTCGCTTTACCGAAACCGTAACCAGCGCGACCCTTTCCGTCGCCTACAGCCACAAGCGCGTTGAAAGAAAATCTTCTGCCACCCTTTACTACCTTGGCAACTCGTTTTATACTGATGACCCTTTCGATGAATTCGGGCTCGGCGCTTGCTTCAATTCCTTTTAATATCTTATCCTTTTTGATTTCCGCTTCTTTCGATCCCATTTATCCCCTCTATTTTTTATGATCAACGCTTTTTATCAATCGCTTTATTTTGCCTGAGCGTTTCAGAATATAAGACCGCCTTTTCTGGCTGAGTCCGCGAATGCTTTTACTCTGCCGTGGTAGACATAACCGCATGCGTCGAAGACTACTTTTGTGATTCCTTTTGACTTTGCTATGCTCGCCGCGGTTTCCCCCAGTATCTGAGCAGCTTTTATATTGCCGCCGTATTTAATCTTTTCCTTCAACTTGGGATCCAGAGTCGAAACGGAACACATCGTCTTGCCGGTGATGTCGTCTATAAACTGAGCACAAAGATTTTTTAGGCTTCGATGGACGACAAGGCGAGGTCTTTCCTGACTGCCTATAATCTTCTTCCTTAGCCTTTTGTGCCTTCTTGCTCTTTTGATTTCTTTATCTTTTTTCATCTTTTATAAACATCCCTATTCTTAAAAGATACGGTTAAAGAGTATTATCATGCGACAGTCTTGCCGGCTTTGTGCCTGACATATTCTCCCGCATATCGGACTCCTTTGCCCTTATACGGCTCTGGTTTATAAAATTCTCTGAGTTCGGCGGCGACTTCCCCCGCCTTTACCTTATCCGTGCTTCTTATTATAATGATAGTGGGCTTTGGCGTCTCTATTGTAACGTTTTCAGGTATAGGGTAACTTATAGCGTGGGAGAACCCGAGATTGAGAGTCAGGTTTGAACCCTCTGCTTTTGCCTTGTATCCGACGCCCCGTATCTCAAGTTCCTTCTTGTATCCTTCCGTTACACCAATCATCATGTTGTTTATCAAGGTCCTGACGAGGCCATGTAGAGACATATGTTTTTTCGAATCCGACGGCCTTGTGACCACTACTTTACCGCCCTCTATCGCCACCTTTATCGGCTGTGGAATCGTGTAGTCCAATCTCCCCTTCGGTCCTTCAATAACAAGGGTATCGCCGCTTAATGATGCCTTTACATTATTGGGTATGTTTATCGGTTTTTTTCCCAGTCGTGACATTGTTTAGCCTTTCTTCCTGTTTTTGCTTACCATATATAGCAGATAACTTCTCCGCCGACCTTTTCTCTCCTTGCTTCTTTATCCGTAATCACGCCTTTCGGAGTGGAGATTATTGCGGTACCCAGTCCCCTCAGCGGTCTCGGTAGCTCAGTCCTCTTGGAGTATTTTCTAAGTCCCGGAGTGGATATGCGCGTTATCTGGGTGATGCTGGGTTGCTTATCGCTCTCTCTGTATTTAAGGTATACGCGTATCATCCCCTGTTTATTGTCGTCTATTACTTTATAGTTTTTTATATACCCCTCGTCTTTAAAGATGGTCAATATCTTTTGGCCGATTTTAGAATTCTTGACGTCTACCTTCTCTTTCTTTGCCCGAGAGCCGTTTCTAATAACTGTCAACATATCTGCTATTGCGTCTGTAACTGCCATTTAAAGACTCCTTTTCATGATCCGTCGATGTATTTATGCGGTTTATCAGTCTCTTTGCGGCACGCACGAAGGCGGCCGCCGATTATCTTTTACCAGCTGGCTTTCACTATGCCCGGGATTTCGCCTTTTGACGCCAATTCCCTAAAGCATATTCTGCATAGCTCAAACCTTCTTATGAACCCTCTTCTGCGGCCGCACAGTCTGCACCTGTGATATTTCCTGACCTTGTATTTAGGTTCCATCTTGCATTTATTTACTAGTGCCTTCTTGGCCATGATCCTTCCTTTATTTTCTGAACGGCATACCGAACAATTGAAGCAACTCTCGCGCTTCATCGTCTTTTTTAGCTGTTGTTTCGATTATTATGTCCATTCCCTTGCTAAAAGTGATTTTGTCCACGTCTATTTCAGGAAATACGGCGTGTTCGGTCAACCCGAATGCGAAGTTTCCGCGGCCGTCAAAGGAGTTTTTTGACAAGCCGCGAAAGTCTTTTATCCTGGGTATGGTGACGCTTATAAGACGGTCAAGAAACTCATACATAATGTTTCTCCTGAGTGTCACCTTGCACCCGACGGGAACCCCTTTTCTTACCTTGAAGTTGGCGATTGCCTTCCTTGATTTTGTGACGACCGGTTTCTGGCCGGCGATAATAGACAGTTCTTTTACGGCATCTTCGATGATTTTATTGTCGTGAGCCCCTTCTCCCAACCCCATGTTTATTACTATTTTTTTTAATTTTGGGACAGCAAGGGCGTTGGTGTAGCCATACTGTTCCATCATTCTTGGTACGATCTCCTTGATATATTTTTCTTTTAATCTGACCACTCGCACGACTCCCCTCTTAAGCTATAACTTCCTTGCATTTTTTACAGATCCTGGCCTTACTCGATCCGTCCTGCATTATCTTCGTTCCTACTCTAGTGGGCTTATTGCAATGTTTACAGATCAGCATCAAATTCGAGAATCGCACAGGCGCCTCTTTTTGTATAATGCCGCCTTTCTGGTCTTGCTTCGTCTGGCGCGTGTGGCGTTTAATAAAATTTATTCCCTCAATCAAAGCTCTTCCCTCCGTAGGAAATACCTTAAGCACCTTTCCCGTTTTGCCTCTATCCTTACCTTTTAAAAGTTTAACCGTGTCATTCCGCTTGATTTTGATCATGCTCAGACTACCTCCGGCGCAAGTGAAACAATTTTCATAAAGTTTTTGTCTCTGAGTTCGCGCGCAACAGGACCAAAGACTCTTGTGCCGCGGGGATTACGCTGCGCGTCTATAATTACGATTGCATTGGAGTCGAATCTCAGGTATGAGCCGTCGACACGCCTTATTTTATTTACTGTGCGCACGATCACGCCCTTTACGACTTCGCCTTTCTTTATAGTAGCATCCGGCGTAGCTTCTTTTATGTTGGCTGTTATGATGTCCCCCACGTTACCGTAGGATTTATTGCCGTGTTGCAATACATTGATACACGAAGCTCTTTTTGCGCCGGTGTTATCGGCTATCTCCACTATTGTTCGCATTCTGATCATGATATACCTCAAAATTAATTTTAATTACTTGACGATAGACATCCGCAAGCAGTTCCAACGCTGCGATTTTTAAACGGCCTATCTTACTGCCGCTTGCACTACCTCTATAAGCTTCCATCTCTTGTCTTTTGAGATGGGCCTTGATAGGGCTACCCTGACGACGTCGCCTGTTTTGGCTTCGCTTTTTTCGTCGTGTGCCTTTATGTTTCTGGAGCGGCGTATAGCTTTGGAATATGCGGGATGTTTTGTTACCGTATCAAGCCTGACCACGATAGTCTTATTCATCTTGTCGCTTATTACGGTTCCAACGACCGTCTTTTCCCTTTTTTTATTTTGGTTGCTTTCCGGCATTATTAATTTCCTTTTCTCGAATTATAGTTCTATATTGCGCTATTTTCTTTCTCAAGTCCTTTATTCTGTGCGGCTTGTCAAGGCGTGCGGTCTGCGACTGCTGTTTGAGATTATATAACTCTTTTTCAAGGCCTTCGATTTTATGCTTGATATCGTCAATCTGTAGTTGCCTGATTTCTTCTAATTTTATTTTCATTAAATGCGACTCCTTGATACAAATTTTGTTCTGAACGGCAGTTTGTGTGCTGCAAGCCTGAGCGCATCCTTCGCCAGTTCTTCCGGTATGCCCTCCAGTTCAAAGAGGATCCTTCCCTTTTTGACTACACATACCCATTGTTCCGGCATGCCTTTTCCTTTTCCCATTCTTGTCTCAGCAGGTTTTTTTGTAATCGGTTTATCCGGAAAGACTTTTACCCATGTCTTCCCGCCTCGTCTGGTAATTTTCATCAACGCCACGCGAGCCGCTTCTATTTGACGACCGGTCATCCATCCGCTTTCCAGGGCTTGGAGGCCGAATTCTCCAAAGTCTACGGAGGATCCTTTGAAACTCGTCCCTCCGCGTCTTCCCCTCTGTTGTTTTCTGAATTTGACTCTTTTCGGCATCATCGCCATTGCGCTACCCCTCCCCTTTCTTCATATGTCATATCAGTCGCTACTTTGGACGGAACCGGAATCGTCTTTCTTATCGGTTACGGGTTTAGCCGCGCCGTCGTTCGCACCCGTCGATGACTCCTGAGAGACCCTTTTTTTCTGAGCGCCTTTGGAATTTTTGGATGCGTCATAAAACTTTGGTTTCTTTCTGCTTGTTTCAGTTGCCAGTTTTTCGTCCATCTCTCTTCTTTCCTTACTGTACAAAGCAGGCTTCTCACCTTTATAGACCCAGACCTTAACGCCTATCAATCCGTAAGTAGTGTGCGCTTCCGAGAAACCGTATTCTATGTCGGCCCTCAGTGTCTGCAAAGGTACTTTGCCGACCTGAATTTTCTCGGAACGAGCTATTTCGGCTCCGCCGAGTCTGCCGGCTATCAATATCTTGATTCCTCCCACGCCTTGCGCCATGGCGAGAGTAGCCGCCTTTTTGATGGTGCGCCTAAACGGTATCCTCTTCTCGAGTTGAAAAGCGATGTTTTCGGCAATGAGAGAAGCTTCCGTCGCTGCGCTTTTTATCTCTTTGATGTCTATAAACATCTGCTTGCCGGTCTTTTCCTGTAGCTCGTCTCTTAGCCTGTCTATCTCCGAGCCGCGCCTTCCGATTATTAGACCGGGCCTGGCTGACCAGATATTGACTTTAATTTTGTTACTGGCGCGCATTATCTCTACTTTAGCCACAGCCGCTTGAGCCAGGCTTTTCTTGATATGTTTCCTTATGAGATTGTCCTCTTCTATAAAACAGGCGATATCTTTACTTTTCTTGGCAAACCATATAGAATCCCAGTTTCTTATGTAACCGAGCCTAAAACCATGCGGATGTACTTTTTGCCCCACAGCAACTCCTTTCTCGATGAAAAGACTACTTCTTTTTTGCTTCCTTCTTTTTTAAATTATCTTTTGACGTAGCATTCTCCCTTTTTTGCGGAGATGGCTTTTTATCTTGTCTCTTTCTGAATATCGACATCTTCTTTGTTTTTTTAGATTCCTCTCTCTTTATAGCCGTGTGCCTATGCATGTCTAGATTGACGGTTATGTGGCTCGTGCGCTTTCGTATCATTCCTGCCCGGCCCATACTCATTGCCCTGTGCCTTTTTAGCATAGGCCCGCTGTCCGCCACTATCTTTGATATATAGAGATCGGCTTCGTTGATAGTAGAGTCTTTTTTCTGAGCGTTGTTGAAAGCGGACTTCAATAATTTATAGAGTATCGCAGATGATTTCTTGTTAATACTTCCCAGCACCGCGTAAGCTTTGTTTATAGGCATGCCCTTTAACACCCTTGTAACCAAACGCGCCTTCTTGGGAGAGATTCTAACGTATTTAGCCGTCGCTTTTGCAATCATTTCACAGTCCTTAACAGTTTACATTTTAAAGTTTTTATGTCAGCTCTCTGGACACTTCTGTCCGAGCGCCGTGTTTTTTGAATAATCTCGTATGTGCGAATTCACCGAGTTTGTGGCCGACCATGTTTTCGGTTATAAATACAGGTACGAATGTACGTCCGTTATGTATCGAGAAAGTCAGTCCTACGAATTCGGGTACGACCGTTGAGCGCCTGGACCAGGTCTTTATAGGCTTTTTTTGACCGCTCTTGATTAATTTCAACGCCTTTTCCAGGAGCTTTTCGTCGACATAAGGACCTTTTTTTGTTGACCTTGACATTACTTCCTCCGTTTTATGATGTATCTGTCGCTCGACTTTGATTTTCGCGTTTTAAGACCCTTCGTGATTTTTCCCCACGGCGTAGTCGGGTGCCTTCCGCCGGAACTTTTACCTTCACCGCCGCCCATCGGGTGGTCATGTGGATTTTTTACTACTCCCCGTGAATATGGGCGCCTTCCCAGATAGCGTGATTTTCCTGCTTTTCCGAGGCTAATGGCTTCATGATCGACGTTACTTATCTGTCCTATGGTGGCATAACAATCCAGAGATATAAGCCTGACCTCGCCGGACGGCAGTCTGACATGGGCATATTTACCTTCTTTTGCCATGATTGTGCAAAGATTGCCAGCGCTTCTGGCTATCTGGCCGCCTTTTCCGATCTTGAGCTCCACATTGCATATGGGTATGCCCGCAGGTATATGCCTCAATTGCATAGCATTCCCGATCTTTATCTCTGCGCTGGGAGCCGCTATTACGCTGTCATTGACCTTGAGTCCGAGAGGGCTTATGATATATCTTTTCTCGCCGTCCGAAAATTCGATGAGGGCTATCCTGCCTGTCCTATTCGGGTCATATTGGATATCTACAACCCTGCCCGGGACATTGCGCTTTTCGCGGGCAAAGTCTATGATACGCAACTTTCTCTTGTGCCTTCCCCCTCGGTGCCTTGAGGTTATTCTTCCTTGCGAGTTTCTGCCGCCCGATTTTTTGAGGGAGACCATAAGCCTTTTCTCGGGTGATGCGTTTTTCGAAAGCTCTTTGAAGTCGGATATTTTCTGCCATCTTATGCCGGATGTTGTAGGTTTATATGCTTTAATGCCCATTATTCAATCCTTATCCTTTATCGTTTTTTTCGCTTTTTGCTCTTACGTAAGATCTATTTTGTCGCCCTGCTTTAGCTGTACCAATGCCTTTTTCCTATCGGGGGTCTTCCCCTGAATGTATCTTACACGCCTTTTCTTGCCCCTTGACATCTGCGTATTTACTTTGGTTACCGTAACGTTGTATATGTCCTCAACGGCTTTTTTTATGTCGATTTTATTCGCGTCTCCGTTGACCCAGAACAGATATTTATTGTCAGCCAACATTCTTGAGCTTTTTTCTGTCTGTAGTATAGACTTAATTATTCCGTATGTTTTGGCCATCTTTACATGTCCTTACTGTTTTGAAATTATCTTTCCCATCACCTTTTTTAATGATTCTTCGGATATAGCCAACTTATTGAAAAGCAAAATGTCCAGTGCGTTTATGTCCTTACGGTTCTTGATGCTGAAATTGGGTATGTTTCTTGAAGCCAGCTTTGTGTTGTTATCGACAGCCTCGGTTACCATCAGACACTTACCCTCAACCTTCAAGGCGCGTAATACCGAAGCCATATCTTTGGTCTTCGGCTTAGACAGAATAATACTGTCGAACACAACCAACGAGTTATCTTTGATTTTGCTTTTTATAGCCTCTCTTAGAGCCAATTGCCTGGCCTTTTGAGGAACCGTGTATGAATAGCTTCTTACGTTCGGACCAAAGACTACACCGCCCCCTCTCCATAGAGGTGAGCGTATGCTGCCGGCCCTTGCCCTTCCCGTACCTTTTTGACGCCAGGGCTTCTTGCCGCCGCCGCTTATCTCGTCGCGCTTCTTCGTCTTGTGAGTACCCCTGTGTTGACTCGCCATATACTTATTGACTACCTGATATAAGACGGCTGTATTTACCTTTGAGACATCTTCCGCAAGTGATATCTTTGAGACTTCTTTACCTTTTGTATTTACTACCGTTAACTTAGTCATTTTTTATCCCTAAATATCCGTTTATTTCTTATTCTTTTCCGATTGCTTAGTCTGTTTCTTTTTCGCGGATTTGATGACTATGTACGAATTGTTGTGACCGGCAATCGCACCTTTAATCGCCATTAGGCTGGCTTCTTTATCGACATTTATTATCTCCAAATTCTGAGAGGTGACCTTTTCGTTGCCCAGCTGGCCGGGCATGGTCTTACCTTTGTGAACCCTCGAAGGGAACGAGCTGCCTCCTATCGATCCTACGCGCCTGTGGTGCATTGAGCCATGGCCCGCTTTTCCTGCAGTCCAATTCCAGCGCTTCATACCTCCCTGAAAACCCTTTCCTTTGGACATGCCTGTGACGTCAACGTATTCGCCTTTGCTGAATATATCGGCTTTTAGCACATGGCCCACTTCGTAACCCTCGACTGAGTCAAGGCGTATCTCGCGTATGAACCGCTTTACGTCGGATTTTGCCTTTTTAAAAATAGACTTCTTCGCCTTGACCGCCCTCTTTTCTTTTATATCGTCGAACCCGAGTTTAATGGCATTATACTTGTCTTTCGACTCTGTCTTTATTTGGATGACGGCACATGGCCCCGCCTCTACTATCGTAACGGGTATCAACACGCCGTCCTCGGTATACAACTGAGTCATTCCGATCTTTTTGCCTAATATACCTTTCATCTTATTGCTTTCTTTTTTTAGTAATCAGTTCACAGCTTCTAATATAAATCTCCGAGCCGTATTTTCCTTCTTGAATAAGTCGGCGTCGATATAGGAACGTATTACCTTATTTCAACATGTACGCCTGCCGGGAGATCAAGCTTTCTCAGCGCATCGATTGTCTTCGCCGTAGGGTTGATTATGTCAATCAACCTCTTGTGAGTCTTCAGTAGAAACTGTTCCCTCGATCGCTTGTCTACATGAGGCGATCTCAAGACGGTGAATATCTCACGCTTAGTGGGCAGCGGTATCGGCCCAGATATATCCGCGCCTGTCTTTTTAGCAGTCTCCACGATATCGGCCGTAGAAAGATCCAATAATCGATGGTCGTACGCCCTCAACTTTATTCTGATTTTTTGTTGCTGTGCCATTTTAGCTATTTCTTCATTAGGTTTATGGTTTTCGGTTCATGGTTTAGAAAAGAACAATTACCCATTTTTTACCGTATACCGTACACCGTTAGCCGTTCATTTTTTTATACTTGCACCTCGGTTACGACACCCGCGCCTACCGTTCGGCCGCCTTCGCGTATGGCGAAGCGCGACTCTTTCTCCAGCGCTATGGGCGTAAT
>JAFGFD010000062.1 GCA_016931215.1 Candidatus Omnitrophota bacterium | reverse complement strand
TCATCCCGAACTTTTCTCTTTTTGCCGTTTCTTCCGTTCTTTCCGTTGCCGTTCTTATCTTCTAAGAGTTCAAGGCGCTCCACTTCCTTCTTTTCCCCCGACCACCATGTCTTGGGAAGTATAAGATGTTCCTTTTCTTCTATCCTCTCTTTTATATTGCTTTGGGTCAGGAGCTCGAACATCCTCCTGATCTCTCTTTCCAACGTATCCTGTTGGATGAATCCGAATTCATCGGGCAACTTATTGAATATGGGCTCAAACGGATGTTTGTCGGCTTCTACGCGCGGATTTTCGACGCGTTGTATCTTTACCTTCAGGCCAAAATCCTTTTTTCCCACTCTCTTTACTGTCTCGGCAAGTTCTCTCATGCTGCAGTAACCCGACATCTGATTCACTACACCGTACTGCCCCGGTTCGGGCGGCTTGGCGATGAGGCGCGTAATGCACTGCATCGCATCTTCGAGCGCAATAAAGCCCCTTATCTGCTCACCGGCCCCGAATACAGTCAAGGGATACCCTATGACCGCCTGGGCAACGTATCGATTGATAACTGTGCCGAAACACTCGTCTATGTCAAAACGAGTGCGAAGACGCGTGTCCTTAGCAACTTGCTCGGTGTGCACTCCATATATGACTCCCTGCATGACATCGTAGGAACGGAGCCACCAGTACTTGCATGCCTCATAGACGTTGAAAGTATCCTGGACCTTGCTGACGTGATAAAAACTCACCGGGTCTCTGGGAGTAAGTTCGCCGCCCATGCTCCATTCGCGACCGTCCCATTGGAGAACTGCGTCTGCCGGGAACATCCCTTCAAAGAGCGGCCTTCCGGTAAGGGGCGTTCCGTACTCGCCCATCGTATTGCCGCACCACACCGGTTTGCCGTTTCTCCTGACGAGGACGATTCCGTCGCCTCCTACATTCACGCACCAAACATGGCCATAGTAGTCTACGTACCTATCTGTTATCTTTCCATGATTTACGTGAACCCGGGGAGTCTGGCATATATAAACGCAATAACCTCCTTTGGGTTTATCGCGGCTCACGATAGCTCCAAACCCGCATTTAAGGGCGATCTCCTGGACATCATCTGCCAACTGTTTTGAAATTGTAAAATATCTGAAGTTATCGCGATCTCTTCCTGGCGTATGTTTCCATCCGTCTCCCCTTAAAAGCGCGAATAGCAACTCGAGAAGGCTTTCCTTGTCAAGATCCTTAATCTCCTTGGGAATATACTTGCTGTCTGCTTTACCCAAACTCGCAAGGTAATTGGCCAACTCTTTGCAATACAAGCTAAATGCAAAGCAATTGCCGTCCTTGCGCTTCTTTAAATCTTTCCCTATCATATCGGCAAGGTCTAAAAGCACATTTTCTAAGTCTTCGATATGTCGAGATCCGATTTTTTGCTTTATTACAAATCTATAATGATTAGGCCTATCTTTTCTCCTTTGAACGGAACCTTCGGATATATACCAGCCCAAGAATGCCATCCATAAATCCATGGGAATCTTTAAGTCGCTTTTGGGAATAGTAAACTCGGCTACGTGTCTTCCGTTCCATTCGAAACTTGTGTCATATACTCGCCTATTTCGATAAATATTTTCCACCGATTCGAGACGTAATTCTTTATAAGCTCTATCACTACGTTTTTGCGTGAACATTCTATGATTCAATGTCACGCATAAATCAATTCGCGCGTTCTTCTGATAATACATTTTTCCCTTATGCGGGTATTTGTGAATGGACTTGGGTCTTTTAAATATCATTCTTCTGTCGCTTTTACTACGCGTTGCGACTAAATCTCCTTTTTTCAAATCCTTAAACAACTTCCACCCATTATCCGTCAGGATTTCCGTCTCGTCATCGTAACACCCCAATTTTATCAAGCTCGTCTCCGGAACGACTTCATGCATGGTAAATAAGACACCCAGTGTACCTATGACGTTGTTGTGCTGGACATATGAGGCGTGTTCGAAATCTATCATGCTGTAAGGCGCGCTTGGGCATTCACCGTAATGGACTATGGCCTCGGGTTTCTCTTCCTCGATGAATTCCTTAAGGTTCTCCCGGTTTAAGATGTCGAGTTCCCTGAAATTTATGTTCAGCCCCAAGACCTCCTTGGCTGCGTGAAGCCTCCTATTCATACTGGAAATCGGCACAATGGAATGGCTCCCTCTCTCCTTGACCCAGTTACGCCTGCTGAAGTTGTCCACACCGCTTACCCTGCAGCCCAGCTTCCCGAGCCAGAGGGCCAGAGTCCACCCGAGATAACCGTCTATGCCTAAGATCATGACGCGCATATTCTTAAGCATGTATCCGTACGGTGTCTCGACCCACTCGGGGCACTCTTCAAATGTTATGCTCATCGGGTCGAACAACCCGAGTTCCGGCCTTCTTTTGCACTCAGCCATTATATGCGTATCGGCTCCGGCTCCGCTTTTATCAAATTTAGCGATGGATTGGCCGCATGCCCTGAAGTCGACTTTGCCGGCAAGATTTATGGCCGGGCAGTTCCAGCAGGTACATTCTCCGTTGTGGAATTTGCTTTCCATTGTCCTCCTCCGTTTAAACTATTTATAATACCTATGACATCCGAGACGCTTGGATATTCGGGTATATTTATTAACTCCTTTTTATTTATAAGTATAAATGCGTTATGCTGGCTGTGCTTTCCGGTGAAGACACCTTTGGAAAAAATCTCTCCTGAGGCCAGCGATGCCTTGAGATTGAACCCTTTATTGCCGACAAGGACTATATCCGGCGCCATATCCATAAAACGGCCTCTGTACACTTCTTCTTTCTTATAAATATTTCTGATTACCTTAGTGCCTTCAAACAAAAGATTTTCGAATCTCCTTATGATGTCATGAATTACGGATTTCTTATCCTTAGGATCAACGCTTCCTCTTGGATACTTATCTTTAAGATTTATGTATATCCTGGCCGGGTCAAGAGCGAATGCCTTTGTGCCGTGATCTATGTTGGAGTAATTGGACGCAGCGCCTTCCTTCAACTTGAGCATCCCTCCCTTGATCAAAACCGTGTTGACGTATACATCCATCTCCAATTTTTCAAAACCATGGTCCGATAGTATTATCACATTATCGCTGTCATCTACGCGAGATAGTATCTCGCCTATAGACTCGTCTATCCTTTTAAAAAAGTTCTTGAAGTCGGCATTATGTTTGTGGCCCTCATCCTCGTAAGCGTCCCACAAAAAATGCATGAGCCGGTCCGTTCCGGTGAAGACTAACATAAATGTATCCCATTCCTTGACCCAAAGATGCCTGTAAGCGGCTATGCGCGCTTCGTTGGTTCTGTTGAGATCCTTTATGAATAACTCCAGGGACCTGTGGGCCTTCTCGGAATCTACGTCGATCTTATAATCAATTTCGGCAAGGTTTGGTATAAGGTCTTCCGGATAGACGGCCTTTTCCAAATCCAACGCGACAAATCCGGATATGAGGACTCCGTTCACCTTCCTCGCGGGGTAGGTAGCGGGGATATTAAGAAGTACATGCTTGGAATTGTTATCCTTTTCCCAAAACGGTGTTACTTTCAAATTGTCAAAGTTCGGAAAAGACAATCTGTAAGTATTGGGTGGTATATCGGTAAATCCGAAGATTCCGTGTTCTGCCGGATTTGCTCCCGTAATTATGGAGCTCCAGGCAACGGAAGAGACCTCAGGTATGCTTGATGACATCTTTCTAAACGTGCCTTTTTGAATCAATGCCCCGACATTAGGCATTACTCCGGAATCGGACAGGTCCTTCAACAATTCATAAGGCACGCCGTCCAGTCCTATAATTATATTACGCGCCCTCCCGTTCATACTTTACCTCTTGAATTCGTAATTATGCCGCCGGCGCATATGTCGTTATCCCGCGCAAATACGAATCTGCCCAATTCCTGGACGTCATTGTAGTCTTTTATCGCTATCGGTTTTTTGGTTTCGATCACGACTTCTCCGACTTCCAGGTTCTTCAAAATACACGCATCCTCTTCGATTACCTCAAGCGAAGAAGAATCCATTCTCCTGCCTATCCTTATTATCTTACACGAGGTCTCCTGCGTGGCGCATCTTATGGTGAGTCTTTCGTCCTTTCGGAAATCTTCTTTTGTCAGCCAAAAGATATTGGCCGAAAAATTGTCGGTAAAAACAGGCTCTTTCTCTGCCTCACATACAATGTCGCCTCTGTTTAAAAATACGCTATCCCTTGTAACAATCCCGATACTTTCTCCGGCAAAGGCGCGCTTTTTTTTCTGGAGGTAATACTCTATGGAACATATCTCGGTAATCTGGCCGCTGGGAAGGATCTTTACCCTGTTGCCTACAGCTAAATTGCCCGTTTCTATTCTCCCCACGCTTATTCTTTTATCATCCATTTTATAAACATCCTGGATCGGCAATAGTAGAGGCTTATCTTCCGAGATAATGCGGGATTTGAGCAGATCGAGACTCTTGACAAGAACAGGGCCTTTGTGCCATTTCATTTTTTTTGAGACCCTTACTACGTTTTCTCCGTTCTTTGCGCTTATCGGTATCGAGGAGATAGGTCTTATTCCTATAGAACCGAGGAATCTCAAGATATCATCCCGGACTTCGTTAAATCTATCTTGACCGTACCCGACCAAATCCATTTTGTTTATGACTACTATAACCTGTGAAATACCCAGAATGGACAGGATATAGGCGTGACGTTTCGTCTGTTCCTTCACGCCTTCGGCGGCATCGATAATGAGAATAGCCGCTTCGGCCTGTGAAGCCCCCGTTACCATGTTTTTGACAAATTCAACGTGACCTGGGGCATCGATTATTACGTATTGCCTGACATTCGTTTTAAAAAAGACTTGCGTCGTGTCTATAGTAATCCCCTGCTGCCTCTCCTCCTCCAGGTGGTCCAGAAGGTAAGCGAACTCTCTCTCTCCATTCCGGTCTCCCGTCTTCCTGCGAATCTCCTCGATCCTGTCATGAGGTAAGGAGTCGGTATCGTATAAAAGCCGACCGATAAGAGTAGATTTTCCGTGGTCAACGTGACCTACGATAATGAATTTTAATGAATCCATATGGTTAGCTCACTTTATAATTCTGGTTATTTATGGGCACAAGAGCACAAGTCGCACGAACACAGGAACACAAGTAAAGAAAATCAGTATACGGTTAATGGTTTACGGAAAAGACAAATCCCCGTTAACCTTACACCGAGACCATAAACCGTAAGTTGCCCTCTTATTTACATATACCCCAGCGAACGCAATTTTTGCATGATATAAGCCGATTCTTTATCCTGTGCCCGGCCGCTCCTCTCGGAGATGCGGGAAGTTTTAAGCTCATTTATTATCTTGTCAACCGTATCGGCATTCGACTTCACGGGATTGCAACAACACGCACAGCCTATGCTCCTATAGCGCAGACCGCGTTTTGAATAGTATAAAGAGACGATGGGTAATTTTTCGCGTTTTATATATTCCCAAATATCTATTTCTCTCCAGCCAAGAAGCGGATGAACCCGTATATGTTCCTCGGTTCTTGTCTTGGTTTTATATTGATCCCACAATTCCGGCGGTTGATTCTTGTAGTCCCATTCAAAATCCTCGTCCCTGGGGCTGAAGATCCTCTCTTTTGCCCTTATACCGTGTTCATCCCTTCTTATAGCCAAGTAGAGGGCCTTAAATTTATATTTCTCTATGACCTTCTTTAGCGCATCCGTCTTAAGCATGGTGCAACATTCGAATTTACCCTTTTCAGGCCCCATCTTTAAACTAAGCGCTTCCTCATTTCTGCCGACTATAAGGTTCAGGCCCCATTCTTTCGCATACCTTTCGCGAAATTCGTAAATCTCATTGAATTTATAGGAGGTGTCAAGGTGTACGACGGGAAACGGGATCTTGCCGAAGAAGGCCTTTCTGACAAGCCATAAGAGCGTGGTCGAGTCCTTGCCTATAGACCATAGCATAGCAACATTTCGGAATTGAGCGTATGCTTCACGTATTATAAATATGCTTTGGTTCTCTAATTTATCTAAATAGTTCATTGGTTATTATTATATCATAAAATATGCAATACAATTGAATTAGGTTAAAAAAACGGTAGCCTGCATCTTCAGCTACTATTTTTTAGCAATTCTCTGGATATCCAGATTCTATTTTGAGCTAACCGTCTCTGTAATCGCTTTGTCTCTTCTGCGCCCGGCATCTTTGCGGGCGTACGTTGTTTTTTTAGGGCACTCTCCAGTCCAGCAATGAAGGCACAATTTTTCCCTAGGAAGACCTATCGCGCTCACCATATCGTCTACATTCTGATATCTCAGCGTAGTTACTCCGAGATCACTCGCGATCCAATCGACCATCTTCCTGTACTTTGCAGAAGTGTGGTCGACATATTCGGAGACGTCTTCCAGATCGTGGCCTTCTATGCTCCTGATTGCCTTCCTTGCGGCCAATTCCTGTATGCTTCTCGTAGATAGGTTAAACTTGCACGGGAACATTAAAGGAGGGCACGCGGGCCTTATGTGAATCTCCTTTGCGCCTGAATCCCATAGTTTTTTAACGACAAAATTCTTAAGTTGTGTTCCTCTGACTATGGAATCCTCGCACAATACTATCCTATTGCCCTGAATTATCTCTTTGATGGGTATGATCTTCATCTTGGCGATTAGGTCCCTCGTATCCTGAGACGGCGGCGTATAACTTCTGCCGTAGCCTGGGGTATATTTCACTAACGGTCTGCGATAAGGCTTGCCCGATTCAATTGCATAACCCAACGCATGGGCCGTTCCGGAATCGGGGACTCCAGCAACTACGTCGACCTCTATGTCCTCATCGCGCTTGGCAAGACTCTTGCCGCTCTTCTCTCTTACAGTCTCTACATTTATACCCTCATAACTTGAAGCGGGAAATCCGGTGTAAATCCACAAGAATGTGCAAATCTGATTTGTGTCTCCGCCTTCCTTTTTCTGCACGATTCCGCCGTCATTTAAAAGCACTATCTCTCCCGGCTCCAAATACTTAATTATGTCAAACCCGTTATTTGGGAAGGCGCTGGTCTCGGTAGTAACCGCAAAAGTGGCATTCCTTTGCCCTATCACCAGAGGGGTGTATCCGTATCTATCGCGCGCCGCATAAATACCGTCTTCATGCAACAGGAGAAGGGAGCAGGAACCTTCTATCGCGTCAAACATCTTCTCTATGCCGTCGATAATATCCTTGCCCTGGCTGATCAACTTTGCGATCAGTTCTGTCGTATTTATTACCCCCCTGCTCACTTCGCTGAAGGACATGCCCTCAGATAACAATTTCGCCACGAGTACGTCAGAGTTTTCGATGAACCCGTTCGTAACTATACAGAAGGACCCGAATTTCGATTTAAGAAATATAGGTTGCTCGTCAAGCGCGCTTATGACGCCGATCCCTTTATTCCCACTCATTCTTCTATAATCCTCATAGAATTTGGATTTGAACTGTGTCTGGCTGATGTCGTGTATCTGGCGAACAAAGCCACTGCCCAGAACTGCCATACCTCCGTACTGAGTGCCGAGGTGGGAATGATAGTCTGTTCCATAAAACAAAGTCTCCGCGCAGTCGGCGTCAGAAACTACTCCGAAAACACCGCTCATAAACTACCTCCTTATATAAAATTCAAAAATTCACGATATTTTTAACTTACCTCGGGCGTCGCCTTTTCGTCAAAAGGGTTCGTCCTTAAAGAGAGGCTGAACAGATAAGGATAATTATTCCTAAGATGCAGCATATAATCCACCCATTCCAGGACCAGCGCACGGTACATCCTCTTTACGTCGCCTGAAAGATGTTCATAATCGGTATCGGGCAGATTTCCCACATCTTTACGATGGATGAGTTCTTCCGTAGCGTGAAATACGGCCCACAAAAGATCCGTAAAATATTCGTGCTCCAAGAGATTCGGATTCTCGAGGAGTCGCAATAGAAAACCTCTCTTTGACGAGAGAAAATTCTTCAAAGAGGCCAGGTCCATTTCCTTACTGTCAACTTTGTATGCGAAATCTCTCAACTCCCTTCGGACACTCCTGAAATCTTTATCGGTCCAGTCTTTCTTTATAATAAGTTTTTGCTTTATCTCTTCGACATGCGGGTCAAAATCGGATATGAACTTCAATAGGTATGTCCCCACTTCGCTGAAAAAGGCTCCGATCACCATATTTAGCTTCTCAAGCATGGCCCGTCTCTCCCTCAAGTTGAGAAGCTGGTGTATGATGATGGTCACCAATAATACCTCGATTGGAACAAAGGCTATATCTCCAAGCAAATATATAAATATATGATGAGAGTCCCTGAATATATAAAAATGAAGCAGGTATAGAATAACGGATAGAAGTATCAAAAAAACGGCGAGATATATTTGCCAATTGAACCGCTTCATATTATACCCCATATACTATTAACTACTTTGTATCGTTAACGCTCCAAGACACTGCGGCAGACGGTCTGCGCCCTTCATGACTCTGAGAACATTATTATACGATTAATAATAAATTTTTTCAAGCGCCAAGAGAAAGAGGGACACGTTTCCATTCGGCTCTGGGACAGGTTTCTATTGACGTTCAGAACCGTCCCTAAATAATAAAAGACTGGTTGTAGAAAATTGAGGGTCGCTTGTAAGATTTACACCCAGACTACGCAAACCAGCCTCGTCTCCGGGGGTAGGTATATGTGTAAGGTGGACATCGCTACCTTTCAAATCTTTTAATTTTTCCATAGCAAGTTGTGAGGTCGGATTCGTAGCCGCGCTTATACTCAATGCTATGAGTGTCTCCTCGAGGTCAAGGCTAAGCGATTTTGAATTGGACAGGCTCTTCTTAAGATTGACTATCGACTCAATTGTATTCGGTGACAACAGATGTATCTTATCCGGTATGCCCGCCAACTCTTTTATGGTATTCAATACAAGGCTTGAAGTAGCGTGCATAAGCAATGAACTCTTGCCTGTGACAATCTTGCCGTTCTTCAACTCTATAGCGGCACCGCAATAGATATCCTCGTCTCTCTTGCCTTTTTTCTGGGCTTCGCCCTGAGCGTTTCTCGCCGGAATTACCACGCGCCTGTCCTCCGGTCTCAATTTCAGTTCCTCCATTATAAGCTCCGCTCTGTCGACGGTCTCTTTATCGACAAACCCCAGGACATATTCACATGTGTATCTAAAGAACCTCCTTATTATCTCCTGTTTCGCCGCCTCCTGGACTATTTCATCATCGACTATCCCGAATCCCGCCCTGTTTACGCCCATATCCGTCGGAGATTTGTACACCGACTCGCTTCCCGTTATCTTCTCCAATATCCTTCTAAGAACCGGAAAGACCTCTACGTCTCTATTGTAATTAATCGCGGTCTTGTTATATGTCTCCATGTGAAATGGGTCGATAAGATTGAAGTCTTTCAGATCGGCCGTCGCGGATTCGTATGCAACGTTGACGGGGTGCTTAAGGGGTATATTCCATATAGGGAACGTCTCGAACTTGGCATAGCCGGACTTGATACCTTTTCTATAGTCGTGGTACAACTGTGATAGGCAGGTAGCTAGCTTACCACTTCCCGGGCCAGGGCCCGTGACTACCACGAGCGGATTTTTCGTCTCTATACACTCATTGGCTCCATACCCTTCATCGCTTACTATCGTATCTATGTCCGTAGGGTATCCTTTGGTAAAACTGTGCGTGTATACTTTGATGCCTCTCCTCTCAAGCTTATTTTTAAAGATCTTCGCCGCAGGTTGGTTTTCGAAACGGGTTATCACGACAGCCCTTATACTCAACCCCCATTTTTTCAAATCATCTATTAACTTCAGGGCATCGACATCATATGTTATTCCGAAATCTGCTCTGACCTTTCTCCTCTCTATATCCCCCGCGTAAATACAGAGAATTATGTCCGCCTTATCCTTCAATTGCTGCAAAAGTCGCATCTTTACATTGGGATCGAAGCCGGGAAGGACCCGGGAGGCATGATAGTCGAATATTAGTTTGCCGCCGAATTCGAGATAGAGCTTATTGTCAAACTGCTTGACCCTTTCCAAAATGGCTTTACTCTGTTCTTTTAGATACTTCTCGTTATCAAAGCCCATCTTTTTAGCCGCCATAGCGATCTCCCTTTCCTTAACGGACGCTTCGTCTACACTACCGTGACGCACTTCTCCTCCTTGCGTTTTAATATCTTGTAGTAATCCTGCAATGACCTCGGCGCAATCTTGCTCTTCTTTGCGGCCTCTATGCCCTCGGCGCTTGCCTCGGCTGCTGCAATCGTCGTAATATAGGGCAGTTTATATTGAATTGCCATTATGCGAATATAAGAGTCATCGTATTGACTGGCCCTGCCCGCCGGCGTATTGATAATAAGTTTTATCTCCTTATTCTTTATGGCATCGGCAATATTGGGCCTTCCCTCATGCAACTTTTTAATCTCGATGTTATTAATCTTATTCTTAGTTAAGAATTCGCTTGTTCCGCTTGTTGCATAAATTTTGAATCCGACCTTTTTAAGCCGTCGGGCAATGGGAAGAAGGTCTTCCTTATCCTTCTCGGCAACTGTAAGCAATACCGATCCTTCAACCGGCAACTTTGTCCCCGCCGCCTCTTGAGCCTTGTAAAAAGCTAATCCGAAAGTCTCGGCGATACCCATGACTTCCCCGGTGGCCTTCATCTCGGGACCCAATAGTGGATCGACCTCAGGGAACATATTGAAAGGAAATACGGCTTCTTTAACTCCGACGTAAGGAAGCTTGATCTTTCTGAGCTCCGGGAAATCGATTAATTTCCTGCCTAACATTACAAAAGTAGCTATCCTCGCCAAAGGAATACCTGTAACCTTAGACACCAACGGCACCGTGCGCGAAGCCCGAGGATTCGCCTCCAGTATGTATACCTTATCGTCAGCGATTGCGTATTGTATATTCATAAGCCCCACAACATTCAATTCTTTTGCTATCATCTTGGTATACTTCTCTATAGTCTTTAAATGCTCTTCTTTTATTGTCCTGGTAGGAATAGCGCAGGCCGAATCTCCGGAATGGACGCCCGCGTATTCTATATGTTCCATGATGGCCGCAACGAATGTCTCGTTGCCGTCCGAAAGCGCATCGACTTCCGTCTCGATAGCATGCTCAAGAAATCTATCTATCAGCATAGGATGTTCCGGGCTTATCTGGATTGCCTCAAGGGCGTAATTCCTGAGCTTTATCTCGTCATATACTATCTCCATTCCTCGTCCGCCGAGTACATAAGAAGGCCTTACCATCAGCGGATACCCTATCTTCCTGGCAATCTCCACGGCTTCTTCAAGCGACTTTGCCGTTCCGCTCTCGGGCTGTTCAATTCCCAACTCTATCATCTTTGACCTGAATCTCTCTCTATCTTCGGCAAAATTTATATTTTCCGGACTGGTGCCAAGAATATTTACGCCGTTATCTTTAAGCTGCTGAGCTATATTCAGAGGAGTCTGCCCTCCGAATTGAACAATCACTCCTTCGGGCTTTTCCTTTTCATAAATTGTCAGCACATCCTCGACCGTCACGGGCTCGAAGTACAGCTTGTTTGAGGTATCGTAATCGGTCGAAACGGTCTCGGGGTTGCAATTGATCATAATGGAATCTATGCCCTCATCGCGTAACGCAAAAGCGGCATGAACGCATGTGTAATCGAATTCTATTCCTTGGCCTATCCTGTTGGGGCCACCGCCCAAAATCAATACCTTTCTATTGGGTGATACAGCCACCTTGTCCTCGCCTACGTATGTGGAGTAGTAGTAGGCTGCGTTCTCTACGCCGCTGACCGGAACCGCATCATAGCGTCCTATCTTCCCTATGGATATCCTCCTCTGTCTTACGGCCTTTTCTTTCACATTGAAGAGTTTGGCCAAATATTGATCCGCAAATCCCCATTCTTTGGCCTTGGCCAGCTTATCATCGGGCAGCGTCTGCCAAGTATAGCTACTGACCATCTCCTCCTCATATTCGACAAGCTCCTTCATCTCGTTGATAAAATAGCGCCCTATATGTGTCTGCTTATGGAGCTCCTCTACGCTCATGCCTTTGCGAAGCGCCTCGTACATCAAAAATATCCTTTCGCTCGACGGGTGGGCAAGTCGCTGTTTCAATCTATCTAAGGAAAGTGACTTAAAGTCTTTCGCGCCGCCCAAGCCGTGCCTACCGATCTCAAGAGACCTTATCGATTTCTGAAATGTCTCTTTGAAGGTCTTCCCTATGCTCATGACCTCGCCGACCGCCTTCATCTGCGTTCCGATGATGTCCTTAGCCTTCGGAAATTTTTCAAACGCCCATCTGGCGAATTTTATCACGACATAATCTCCCCACGGCTCGTACTTTTCAAGCGTGCCCTTTCTCCAATAAGGTATTTCGTCCATCGTGCGTCCAGCGGCAAGTTTGGTCGAAATCCTTGCTATCGGAAATCCGGTCGCCTTGGATGCCAGAGCCGATGACCGCGATGTCCTCGGATTGATCTCTATTGCTACGAGTCTGTCATCGTCCGGATTGTGTGCAAATTGAATATTGGTCCCCCCCACTACACCTATAGCATCTACGATCTTATACGAAAGGTCCTGCATCTTCTTCTGTAGTTTTTGCGGGACGGTCAACATGGGAGCCGCGCAGAAGCTGTCGCCCGTATGGACGCCCATCGCGTCTATATTCTCTATGAAGCATACCGTAATCTTTTGATTCTTAACGTCTCTTACAACCTCCAATTCAAGCTCTTCCCATCCGATAACCGATTCTTCCACCAATACCTGGTTTACCAGGCTCGCGGCCAGACCGCGCGCAACTATAGTCCTCAATTCCTCCACATTATAAGCAACCCCTCCGCCGGTGCCGCCTAACGTGTACGCCGGGCGAAGTACCACGGGGTAACCCAAATCCTCGGCTATCTTCTCGGCTTCACGCACTGAATGGCACGGCGCAGACTTCGGTATAGGTATGTCGAGCTTATTCATCGCCTCTTTAAACGCTATTCGGTCCTCTCCCCTTTCGATCGCATCCGCCTTTACGCCTATGATCTCGACATTGTATTTCTTCAATATGCCTGTCTTGTGGAGAGTGGATGCCAAGTTTAGGCCTGTCTGTCCTCCCAAATTCGGCAAAAGGGCGTCCGGTCTTTCTTTTTCAATGATCTTCCCGACGCTCTCGGGAGTCAATGGCTCTATGTAAGTCTTATCGGCCATGCCGGGATCAGTCATAATCGTAGCCGGGTTGGAATTGACGAGTACTACCTTATAACCCTCTTCCTTGAGCGCCTTACATGCCTGCGTGCCCGAATAGTCAAATTCGCAGGCCTGGCCTATTATAATCGGCCCCGAGCCGATGATTATCACCTTTTTTATGTCCTCTCTCCTTGGCATTCAACACCTCTCCTTTCAGTTATCACTCATCCCAACGGGACCAAGCCAGCCACATACTTGGCTATGGCCAAGGAAGCGGTAAGCCCCGGCGATTCTATTCCTATCAGATTAATAAAATTCGGGAGTCCGTTGCCGTCTTCATCCTTTATAATAAAATCTCTCTTTTTGCTTTCGATGGGTTCCAATTGGGGTCTTATCCCGGCTATATCCGGCGAAAGGTCCTCCGGCTCTAAAAAAGGAAGAAAATCCTTAACGGCTTCGTAGAACTCATCTCTATGGCTTATATCCACCTCATAGCTCAACTCGTCCACCGAGAAATCATTCGGTCCCAACTTTAGCCGGCCCGCCGTATCCGTGACCGTGTGAATACCCAGACCATGATCGCCCGGAGGAGGGTATATGAGGTGCTTTACCATGTCCTTCTTTATATCGCGCACCCTGAAATATTCCCCTTTCGAGTAGTTTATCTTATATCCTTCGGCCGATACGTCAATGCCGGCCATTTGGGCGATCTTATCCGAGTCCAGGCCTGCGGCGTTTATAATTACGCCTACGGTCAACACAACTGGTTCTCCGTCCGCATCTACAAGCTCAATCTTATACTCACCCATCTTATTTCCTATGCCTATAACCCGGCATTTATATGCCATGATCACATTATTATCCCTCGAGTAGGATTCCAGGCTGTCCATAAACTTGTGAGAATCCAAAATACCTGCGGACGGAGAAAATACACCGCACTTTGCCTTCACGTTAGGTTCCAGCTTCAGTAGCTCCTCCTCTCCCAACAATTGCAAATCTTCAATGCCATTGGCATTTCCCTGAGCGAACAATTCCTCTATCTTGGAGACCTCTCGGTCGTTACGGGCTACGATGAGCTTCCCTATCTTTTTGTGCGGAATATCGCACTCCCTGCAATATTCATAGAGCAGCCTATTGCCTTCTATGCAAAACCTCGTCTTCAAAAAATCCTTCGGGTAATATATCCCCGAATGAATGATCTCGCTGTTTCTGCTGGATGTCTCCTGCCCGAACGTATCATTCTTCTCTAAGACTATGATGCTTCTGTGACCTTTGCACAGCGTCTGAGCTATAGCCAGGCCTATTACGCCGGCGCCTATTATCGCAACATCTATCCTATTCATCGCCGCGTCTCGTTGTAAAAAATGGGGTTAAGGTTACCTTGACGGAAAGCAATAGTCTAAAGAGAAAAGGCGCCTTCCTCTTCAAGAAAGACGCCTTTATTTCTTCAGTATATCCTGCGAAGCTCGTCATTAAATCTTCACTGTTATCGCTTCTTCCAAGACTGACCCTATGTAATCTCCAATGAGGTCAGAATGCCCTGTCATCAATAGAATATTGCCCGCAATCCACGTTGATTATATACATTTTCCCGTTCTTGTCAAGAAGAAAAAGTTAGTCTGCCCGGTCAGCTTAACCTTAGACTGAATATATCTTCATCGAAGCATATAAAGCGGCCCCTATTTAGACCAAACCCTGGTCTATCATGGCATCGGCCACTTTGATGAATCCCGCTATATTTGCGCCATTTACATAGTTGATGTATTTGCCTTCCTTTCCGTACCTAACGCAGTTTTCATGAATGGACATCATGATGTCATGCAATCTCTTGTCCACCTCATCGCGCGACCAGGATAACCTCATGCTGTTTTGGCACATCTCCAATCCTGATGTCGCGACCCCGCCCGCATTCGCGGCTTTTCCGGGCGCATAGAGAATCCTGGCATCCTGAAATACCTTCACGCCCTCCGGTGTCGTCGGCATATTTGCGCCTTCGCCGATGGCCATGCAACCGTTCTTAACGAGGGTCTTGGCATCCCGTTCATCTATCTCGTTCTGAGTCGCGCTTGGAAACGCTATATCGCACTTCACGTCCCATGGCTTCTTATTCTCATAATAGTCGCATCTGAATTCCTTCGCGCACTCCTTTATCCTGCCCCGTTTCAGGTTCTTTATCTCAAGAACGCATTCCAACTCTTTTTCGTCAATACCGCCTTCATCATATATAAACCCATTTGAGTCCGACAGCGTGACTACCTTTGCCCCGAATTGGAGAAGTTTCTCGGTAGTATACTGAGCAACGTTACCCGATCCCGACACAGCGCAGACCTTGCCTTCGAGAGACTCGCCTCTGGTCTTGAGCATCTCCTGGACGAAATATACGCAGCCATAACCTGTCGCTTCGGGCCGGATGAGGCTGCCGCCCCAATTCAGGCCCTTACCGGTCAATACGCCCGTAAATTCATTTCGCAATCTTTTATACTGGCCGAACAGGTAACCTATCTCACGGCCTCCCACTCCTATGTCTCCCGCGGGGACGTCGGTATCCGGCCCGATATGTCTGAAGAGCTCGCTCATGAAACTCTGACAGAACCTCATGACTTCATTATCGCTCTTGCCTTTGGGGTCAAAATCCGAGCCTCCTTTACCTCCGCCCATAGGAAGAGTGGTAAGGCTGTTTTTAAAGACCTGCTCGAAGGCCAAAAATTTTAAAATGCCGAGATTCACGCTCGGATGAAAACGAAGGCCTCCTTTATACGGCCCGATGGCGCTGCTCATCTCTATGCGAAATCCGCGATTGACCTGTGCCTCGCCTTTATCATCGAGCCATGGAACCCGAAACATGACTACCCGTTCCGGCTCTACGATCCTCTCCAAAATCTTATTCTGGCTGTATCTCGGGTTTTTCTCGATGAAAGGCATGAGGCTCTCTACGACCTCCCTCACTGCCTGATGGAACTCCGTCTCTCCAGGGTTCTTCGCCAGGACCTTAGACATAAAATCTTCTATCTTCTTTGCCATATCCTTCCCCCTCCGTTTCAAGTTATGTTTTTTCTAAAAGTCTTTTAATTATCGATTGGGCGGCCTTCTTGGCCATGCCCATCGCTTCGATGACCGTACCTTCTCCGCCGACGATATCTCCGCCGGCATAAACATTTTTCATGGAACTCTCCATGGTCTCGGCATCTACGGTCACATCCCCCCATTTATCCGTCTTTACCTCCGGGGTCGCCTTTGTCAATACTTCGTTAGCCTTCAAACCTATAGCGATGACCGCTATGTCGCAATCCAATATAAATTCGCTGCCCTTAATCTCTATGGGCCTTCTTCTTCCAGAAGAGTCCGGTCCTCCCAATTCGCATTTTAGACATTTTATATTTTTCACAAAGCCTTCCTTGTCGCCTTCAAATTCAACGGGCTTGACCAGAAGTTTAAATTTTATCCCCTCTTCCTTGGCGTGTTCTATCTCGAGACGGCGGGCGGGCATCTCTATCTCTGTGCGGCGATAAAGTATGGTAGTATCGGGTTCGATGCCGTTCATCTTCTGAAGCCTGAGGGCAACGCGTGCCGCATCCATCGCCGTATTGCCCCCTCCTATTACTACCATGTGCTTACCGATGTTTACAGGTGTGTGGTATTTAGGAAATTTATATGCGGACATCAGATTGACCCGAGTCAAAAATTCGTTTGCAGAATAGACATTGCATAGACCCTCTCCCGGTATGCCCAGGAAAGACGGCGCGCCGGCTCCAAGCCCTAAAAATACGGCGTCATAGCCTTGGTCGAAAAGCTCATATACCGTCTTCGTCTTACCGACGACGCAATTGGTGATTATATCGACGTCGAGCTTCCTTAAAGAGTCTATTTCAAAATCCAGGACTTTCCTGTCCAGCCTGAAAGGCGGAATACCGTAACGCAACACGCCTCCCGTATCATGAAGGCCCTCCATCACCGTAACCTTTACGCCGCGTCTGGCAAGTTCGCCGGCGCAGCATAGGCCTGCTGGGCCGGAGCCTACAATAGCAACCTTGAAACGAGACAGATCCTCTTTTGCCCCTTTTGGCTTCAGTCTATTTTTTATGCCGTAGTCGCCTACAAACCTCTCGAGGAAATGTATCTTTATCGCCCTATCCGAAGCAAATGGCTCATTCTTTTTGGTAAAGACACAGGTTTTACTGCATTGGTACTCTGCCGGGCAGACCCTTCCGCAAATAGACGGGAAGTTGTTCTTCTCCAGGATCGTAAAATAAGCGCTCCTATAATCCTTCCGGGTGATCTCGGATATAAATTTCTTGATATCTATACCGACAGGGCAACCGTCTATACACGTCGGATTCTCGCACTGTATACAGCGGGAGGCTTCTTTGAGGGCTTCCTCTTCCGAATAACCTACCACTACCTCGTCAAAACCCTTTATTCTTTCTTTCGCTTCTATCTCTCGCGCTCTTACCGGCTCTTTTCCCATAGTATCACGTTCTCAACTTGCAGATATGCTCTTCTTGCCTGGCGTAGACTCGACTTCTCTTCATCAAAGCATCCCAGTCTATCAATCCCGCGTCGAATTCAGGTCCGTCTACGCAAGTAAACTTCGTCTGACCTCCTACGATCACCCTGCAACCTCCGCACATCCCCGTGCCATCCACCATGAGCGAGTTCAGAGATACAAGGGTGCGCACACCCGATCCTTTGACAATCTCGGAGACGTACTTCATCATAGGAATGGGCCCTACCGCGTATATTAGATCTATCTTCTCCGGTTTATCTTTTCCGCGCAACAAATCCTTAAGTACGTCGGTGGTGAAACCCTTCCTGCCATAAGAACCGTCGTCTGTCAATACATATAGTCCGCCTGATACCGCTTTTAACTCCTCTTCCAAGATCAGAAGATCTTTTGTCCGCGAGCCTATAACAGAGATTACGCGGTTTCCGGCTTCTTTTAACGCTTTGGCTACGGGATAGATTTCGGCTATACCCACCCCTCCTCCGATCAAGACGACGGTCCCGAAATTTTTGATATCGGTCGAGTGGCCAAGCGGTCCCACAATAGAATAGAGCGAATCCCCGGCTTTCAGCCGGCCAAGTAGCCTCGTCGTAAACCCTACCTCCTGTACTATAAGGGTGATGGTGCCCATCTCCTCGTTTCTGTCAACGACCGTCAAAGGGATGCGCTCACCCTCTTTTGAAACCATGACAAGGATAAACTGCCCCGGCCGTGCCTTTTTTGAAATTTCGGAGGAGGCTATCTCCAACCTAACGATCCTTGCGCCTTGAAAAGATGCTAAAACTTTAGTCTCTACTATCAGCATATTCGACATTCCGCCCTCGCTAAAAATAAAAAAGCCCTCCCCTTATGAATCTCTCAAATAAGGAAAGGACTCCTTTGGCCTTTCAAAACGATAATATTTTAACATATAGCTTCGCTTTGTCAAGAATTTATTGAGACGGCTTATGAGAAACCACTACTGCGGTATTTTTCCGGCGTTCCTTTATCGCCCGTTGGAAAGCTTATTTTCCAAAGAGCAAGACCAGACTTTGCGCATGTCTTTTAAAGAAAGATCTATGAGAATTCGGCCTCTGCCGTATATCCTGAGTCGCTTTCCGGAGCATGTACCGATTACCCTGAAAGGCGTCCTATTCTTCTTGGCAATCTTTTTTATTCTTTTTACATCTCTCTTCGGACACGAAATTAAAACCCTGGATTGTGTCTCACCGAAGAGCAAGGCGTCGCTCCTTATATCGGACTCCAGCTTGTCTACAACGGCGCCCACCATATTGCCGATCGAGCATTCGGCCAGGGCGACGGCCAGTCCTCCCTCCGAGCAATCATGGGCCGAATGAACGAGCCCCCGTTTGATGGATTCAAGCGTAGTGCGCTGCACGGATCTTTCAAGACCAAGGTCGATATCCGGCGCATTACCTTTTACCTTTCCATGGATGACTTTCAGATATTCGCTCCCGCCCAATTCCTCCGAATTCCTTCCCAAAAGGATGATCGCATCCTTATCGCCTTTGAAATGCTGCGTGCAAACCTTCTTCGTATCGCCGACAACACCTATCATGCCTATCGTGGGCGTAGGGTATATCGCCCCTTTTGGGCTCTCATTGTAAAAAGAGACATTGCCGCTTACCACGGGGATCTTGAAATACCTGCACGCATCAGCGATACCTTTTACGCAGTTTGCAAAAAACCAATACCTGTCTTCCTTCTCGGGATTTCCGAAATTGAGGCAATCCGTAACGGCCGCCGGCTCGGCTCCTGAGCAGACAAGGTTTCTGGCCGCCTCTGCTACGGCGATCTGAGCCCCCTTGTAGGGATCCAAAAAGCAATAACGGCTGTTGCAGTCAGTCGTAGCGGCAATCCCTTTCCTGGTCCCTTTAAGTCTCAAAACCGCAGCGTCCGAACCGGGAAGGACCAGCGTATTGGTCTGAACCATGTGATCGTATTGCTCATACACCCATCTCTTGGAAGCGATTGACGGTGAATCGAGTAATTTAAGAAGATGGTCATCATAATCATCGGCTTCCGGGACGCTTGCCAAATCCAATCTGCGTATCTCGTTTAAGTACGAGGGTTCTTTCGAAGGCATATCAAAGACCGGCGCGCTCGCGAGTGCCTTTGGCGGTATATTGGCGACTACGTCTCCCCCGTCGGTGACCACCACCATCTTATCCTTAATGACCTTGCCGATCACTACGGCATTCAGGTCCCATTTTAAAAATATATCCAAGACCTCTCTTTCCTTTCCCTTCTTAACGCATACGAGCATCCTCTCTTGAGACTCGCTCATCATGACTTCCCATGGCTTCATGCCTTCTTCCCTGCGAGGGACGAGACCGAGCTCTATCTCCACTCCGGAATCACCGGCAAAAGCCATCTCGCTGGTGGAACACGTCAAGCCGGCCGCACCCATATCTTTGATGCCCACGACATGGCCTGTCTTAAGCGCCTCTAACGTAGCTTCGATCAAACATTTTTCCGTAAATGGGTCTCCTATCTGCACGGACGGCCTCTTTTCGTCGCTCTCCCCAAACTCCTGAGAAGCTAGGACACTGCAACCTCCTATGCCGTCGCGGCCCGTGCTTGACCCTACATAGACTATACTATTCCCTACCCCGTATGCGCGCGCCCGGGCCAGATCCCTCTTATTGCAGATCCCTATACTCATAGCATTTACCAAGCAATTTCCGCTGTACGATTCATCAAAGTATATCTCCCCCCCTACCGTCGGCACTCCCAGGCAATTGCCATAGAACTGGATCCCATCGACAACGCCTCTAAGGAGATACCTGTTATAAGGTTCGCTCAGGGGTCCGAAGCGTAGTGAATTCAAAGACGCAATAGGCCGCGCCCCGGCGGTAAAAATATCTCTTATTATACCGCCGACTCCCGTAGCGGCTCCCTGCTTCGGCTCGACCTGCGAAGGGTGATTATGGCTCTCCATCTTGAAGACTACAGCGGTATCCCCCACTATGATCCCGCCGGAATCCTCTCCTATCAATGCCCGATATTTGCCGGTCTTCGGCAAAAGTTTAAGGAAGGACCTCGAACGGGAATAACCGCAATGCTCCGACCATTCTACGGAAAACATCGCCAGTTCAGTAAGTGAAGGCTCTTTCTTAAGTATCTTCGTGATAGCTTCGTAATCCACGTCACGTAGTCCCAGTGAGGTGTATATATCTCTGATCTTAGAGCTTGTCTTTTCCATCATCTCTTTCTGAGCCATTTTTCTATGGACTTAAATATCAACAGGCCGTCGTCCGATCCGAGTTCCTTTTCCGAACATCGTTCGGGATGCGGCATCATGCCCAAGACATTGCCGCCTTTGTTTATAATACCGGCTATGTTGGCTACGGCGCCGTTGGGATTATAACGCGGCCCCACTACGCCGAGAGGGCTAGAATATCTAAATATGATCTGCCTGTTCTTCTCAAGTTCCTTGAGTCCGTTTCTGTCGATGTAGTAATTGCCTTCGTTGTGGGCTATGGGTATGCGTAAAACCTGATTCTTTTTTAAGCCGGAAGTAAAAGGAGTCCTATTGTTCTCGGTATTTATGTGTACGTATTTGCAAATAAAGTGAAGGTTCGTGTTTCTCAACATGGCGCCAGGCAAAAGCCCCGCCTCCAAAAGTATCTGGAAACCGTTGCAGATTCCTAT
>JAFGFD010000061.1 GCA_016931215.1 Candidatus Omnitrophota bacterium | reverse complement strand
TCTGCGTGGTTACCTTGCCCCGGAAAAGAACAGGCTTTGCGAAGACTGTCGGGGACGGCTTACAAAGAATGTCTTGAGAATATTGGACTGTAAATCTGAATCCTGCAGAGCCGTTACCCGTAACTCGCCAAAGGCAAAAGATTTTTTATGCAAGGGTTGCAGCGATCATTACAATACAGTCATGGATATATTGAATAAACAGGGATTGAGCACAATCGAAGACCCCAACATGGTCAGAGGCCTTGATTACTACACTAACACGGTCTTTGAAGTGACTCACCCCGGCCTCGGCGCCCAGGATGCGCTGGCGGCCGGAGGCAGGTACGACAATCTTGTCGAAGATTTAGGGGGTAAGCCCGCAGGCGCCTTTGGTTTTGCGATCGGCATGGAGCGCTTACTGATGGCACTCACCTCCGAGAATCTGAGGCCCACCGAGCATTTTAAGCCTCAAATATATTTTGTATTGCCCAAACGTGACACAAAGGCTATTGTAAAGGCCCTTGAGATCAGGGATGCGCTGCATGAGCGCAAAGACGATATTTATTGCGAAATAAATTTAGAGGAAAAATCATTAAAATCGCAGATGCGCCAGGCGGACAAGAGGGGTGCCCGTTTAGTGGTTATCATGGGGGAGGACGAACTCTCCAGGGACGAAGCGGTGGTGCGCAACATGAAGAGCTCGGCGCAGACAAATGTCAAGTTGTGTGATCTCGTAAATGTCCTGGTATCTGATATAAAGAAAGGAAGCGATTAATAGAATGTTCAAGAGGACGCATAATTGCGGAGAACTTACGGATAGAGATATAGGCAAAGAAGTGGCGCTATCGGGGTGGATAAATACATGGCGGGACCACGGCGGGGTCGTCTTTATAGACTTACGCGACAGAGAAGGTATTACGCAGATAGTATTCAATCCGGATTCAAATAAAGACCTCCATAAGGAATCAAGAAAGCTGAGAACGGAGTATGTGATATCCGTAAAGGGCAAAGTCGGCTCGAGGCCCGAAGGCACCGTCAACACGAAATTGAAGACCGGAAAGATCGAGGTCGTTGTAAGCGACATGGATATACTCAATACGTCCGCCACGCCGCCTTTCGAGATAACCGACGACGCGAAGATATCGGAAGAGATAAAGCTCACTTACCGCTATCTAGACCTGCGCCGTCCGGCTATGCAGAAGAACCTTAGGATCAGGCACAAGACGGTGAAGGCGATAAGGGATTTTCTCGACAGTAGGGGCTTTCTGGAGGTGGAGACCCCCATACTGACGAAGAGTACGCCCGAGGGAGCAAGGGATTATCTCGTACCGAGCAGGCTTAATGCGGGAAAGTTCTACGCGCTTCCTCAATCGCCGCAGCTCTTTAAGCAGATATTGATGGTCTCCGGTTGCGAAAAATATTTTCAGATAGCAAAGTGCTTTAGAGACGAGGACCTTAGGGCGGACAGACAGCCGGAGTTCACTCAACTCGATATGGAGATGTCGTTCGTGGACGAAGAGGGTATATACGGCGTGTGCGAGGAGTTGATGAAATATGTCTTCGGCGAAGTCGCCGGCGTGACGCTTAAGACGCCGTTCCCGCGACTGACCTATAGCGAAGCGATGTCCAGGTTCGGCACTGATAAGCCGGACATGAGATTCGGCATGGAGCTGAAGGCGTTGAAGGACATTTTCAAAGGTTCGGGATTCAAGGTATTCGAGAGCGCCATAAATGAAGGAGGCGGCATATTCGGTATGAACGCGAAAGGCATGGCAGTCGCTTCAAGGAAGGAGCTTGACGACATCACCCGTTTCGCCCAGGATAACGGCGCTAAAGGACTCGCCTGGATCAAGTTCACCGAAAAAGGTGCGGAGTCGCCGATTGCCAAATTTTTCGAAAAAGAGCGCATCGATAAACTTGCGAATATACTGCGTTGCGAGACGGGAGACCTCGCTCTTATGGTGGCCGACAAGACAAAAATTGCCGAGGAGACGATGGGGGCGCTTCGCCTCCATATCGCGAGATTGAAGAACATCGAGCTACGGAAAGGTTTTGCCTTTGCCTGGATAGTCGATTTTCCGCTGCTTAAATATAATGAAGAAGAGAAACGATGGGAGAGCGAGCACCATCCGTTTACTTCCTGCAAAGACGAGGACATGGAGCTCCTTGAAAGAGAGCCCCAAAAGGCAAGGGCCAAGGCATACGATTTGATCGTCAATGGAATAGAGCTGGGGTCGGGCTCCATAAGGATACACAGAAGGGACCTCCAGGAGAAGATATTCAAGGCAATAGGAATATCCAAGGAGGAATCGCTGAGCCGTTTCGGATTTTTATTGAAGGCGTTTACTTACGGTGCTCCGCCGCACGGAGGGGTGGCATTCGGCTTGGACAGGTGGTTGACATTATTCACAAATAGCGATACCATAAGGGACGTCATAGCATTTCCTAAGACTCAAAAGGGCATATGTCCATTGAGCGATGCGCCGTCCGAAGTGGACCAGCGTCAGCTTAAGGAGCTCAATTTAAGACTTACTAAAGTACAGACACAATAACGTTCGACCGCCCCCGCCACCCGGTCAGCGGAGCGTCTCTTCGGGTAGCGTGACGGCGGATGAAATACCGGGAGGTTGAAATGAAAAGATTATCTGTTTTAATCGCATCCACAGTGGTCATTTTGTTTTTATCGGGTTGTATTAAGACTTCTACTTACCATGTGCCGAGGTCGGATCAGACCTTATTGGGCAATCGTGGCATCGTGCAGGGAGAGGTTCCGCCGACGGAGGCAGGCCAGGAGCGCACAAGGACCATTACCGCAATAGATATAGAATTGCCTCCGTCCAGGACATATAAGGAGAAGAAATCCGACGAAGAAGGGGAGCGTTCGACTCAAAAGACTGCCAAGGTGCAGGAGAAGGTGATGACTGAGGAGGAATTACTCGGGATGCCGGGCGCCGAGGAGGAGTCTCCGGCGGAGGCGACCAAGACTTTAACGCAGAAGGCGGTAGTGAGAGTGAAGTCTAAAGCTGAAGTCGAAGTCCAGAGATACAAGGTTCAAACGGGAGATACTCTTGAGAAGATAGCTCAGAAATTTTACGGCAAGGCTTCGAAATGGCCGGTGGTATTCGAGGCCAATAAGGACATCATACCGGAACCATCCAAGATCTACCCGGGCCAGGAGATTATAATACCAGCGCTTGCCGAAGAGAAAAAAGAGGAGATTATTCAGCAGACGAAGTAATGATGGTAAGAAATCGGCATAACATAACACTTTTCCGACAGATGGAGTTCCGTTCCGACAAAGTCAAAAAGCTTTTATGAAAAAAGATATTGTATTAAGCTCCAATAATGAGGCGAAGCTGCTTTACGGGTCGCACGACGAGAATCTGAATCTGATAGAGAGAGAATTCGATATTCAGATCTACGCCCGCGGACAGACTCTAACTATTGAGGGCTCGAAGGAGGCTATTCAACAGGCGGAGACGGTCATCAGGGAGCTTTTGATTACCATACGCAAGGGCGGCCAGATAAAGAAGCATGAGGTCTTGTATGCCGTCAAATCGATAAAGGAGAAGGTGACCGACGATATACATTCTATATACCTCGACAGAATCGAAGTATCCTCGAAGCGGATGTACGTAACGCCCAAAAGCAAGGGGCAGAAAAAATACGTCGATGCCATAAGGCATAATGACATAGTATTCGGGATAGGGCCGGCAGGAACTGGCAAGACTTATCTTGCGATGGCGATGGCGGTCAACGCCTTGAAGAAGCAGATAGTCTCAAGGATAATACTCGCAAGGCCGGCGGTCGAGGCCGGGGAAAGCCTGGGGTACCTTCCGGGGGACCTCTATGAAAAAGTTAACCCTTATTTGAGACCCCTATACGACGCATTATACGATATGATGGAAGTCAATAAGGTCCAGGATTATTTGAGTAGAGGCATTATCGAAGTCGTGCCGATTGCATACATGAGAGGCAGAACTCTCAACAATGCCTTCATCATATTGGATGAGGCTCAGAATTCCACCCGGGAGCAGATGAAGATGTTCTTAACGCGTCTGGGGTTCGATTCCAAGGCGGTGATAACCGGCGACATTACGCAGAGCGACCTCCCCAAAGGAAAAGAGGGTGGTCTCAAAGAGGTGATAAATATCCTTAAAGGTATAAACGGCATAAATTTTTCTTTTTTGTCCGGAGAGGACGTGGTGAGGCACGAACTCGTGCAGGATATAATAAGGGCATACGAAAAGTATCAAGATCCTGATGAAAGATGAAAGGTATTATGAAAAAATTTAAAGTCAGCTTCAATAACTTTTCTTCGTCAAACCTGATGAAGATAGTAGTCCTGACAGTTCTTTTTCTGTTGCTAATAACCCTTGTCTTTTCGGATAAGCGTCCGTATAAGGTGAAGCTTCACGTCGGAGACATATCCTTGAATGATGTATATGCCCCCTATGAGTTTACTTACCCGGGCGACATAGATGAATCCAAGATGGAAGTATTGAAAAAAGAAGCGCTGGAAAATTTCCTACCGTTTTACGATATCAAGCCCAACTACTGGGAAGAGAAACGGGACTATCTGTCGAAGTTCTTCGGCCGGCTCAAAGAGATAAAGGATATGAAAAATTTCGACGATAACCTTCTGGTGGAAAAATTTAAGAAGGATATGGCTATTAAGCTCGAGGACAGCGTTATCCTTCCGTTTTTTCAATCCGAGCAGGATCTTTTGGAAGAGACGGCCATGAAGGCTTTGGATAAGCTGTCATCTAAGATAATAGCGGGTGAGACCACGATAAATGAGTTGACGATGAGCCGCAAGGAGGAGATCATAGTCCATGATAAGAACCTGGATGTGGAGGCGGAGATCCCAAGGTCCGATTTATACACGAGTGTGCAACTGAAACCTTTGATAGAGGAGACTCTGTCATCGCAGGGGATAGAGAGTGATGGGTTGAAAGCCTCCTTTACCGCTGTCATATCGGATATCCTTAGCCCGAATTTGGAATATAATCAGAGCGAGACGGAACTGAGGCGTAAGGATATGCTGGATCAGATTCCGCCCGTATATAAGCAGATACTTGTCAAGAAGGACGAATTAATAATAGCAAAAGGACAGAAGGTCACAAAAAATCATATCGACAAGCTGAGCCAACTAGCCAGAAAAGATACGGGTAGAGGGAGGATCGGATACCTGGGAGGCATCATAATTCTTCTTATTACTTTTGTAGTTATGATACCGGTGTATTTACACACGTACCGAAAAAATATTCTGAACGACATAAACAATTTATACCTTTTAAGTATATTATTACTCTTATCAGTCTTCCTCGCAAAGGTCATAATCGCCTCACCCTTGCCAAGCTATTTTATACCGCTTGCCGCTTCTACAATGCTCATGGCTATATTGATAGACACCGGCATATCGTTCATGCTGGCGATAATGCTTAGCGTTTTTGCCGCCGTAATAGCGGGCAATAAGTTTGATCTGATGATCGTGCTGATGATTGGCAGCACAGCCGGCATCTATT
>JAFGFD010000060.1 GCA_016931215.1 Candidatus Omnitrophota bacterium | reverse complement strand
TACGCCTACGCGATGGCCGGATACGAGAGGGTGGACATTATACACGACCACACGCTCTCCCGGCCTGTAGTCGATATACCGGTTATGCATACACTGCACGGGCCGGCTACCGAAGGTTCAATTAAACGATGCGTCGAACTATCCGAAGAGACGGAGAGCCATTTTGTCTCTATCTCAAACCGTCAGCAGAAACTATACCATACCCTGAACAGTCATATCAATTTTGCAGGTACCGTCTACAATTCTGTAAATGTCAAGAAGATAGAGTGGAGTAAAAACAAGGAAGATTTTTTCCTTTTTGTAGGAAGGTCGAACTGGGAGAAGGGATTGGACCTGGCGATAAGGGTTGCTACGAAAGCACACGTTCCGTTGGTAATGGCGGTCAAGATGAGTGAAGATTTCGAGCAGGAATTTTTTAAGAAAGAGATACAGCCCTGGATTGACAGATACCCAAAACATCTTCCTTTTCAATTCCATGGCGAGATACCCAGACCTCTCTTGTTCGATCTTTTTAAGCGCGCAAAATGCACCCTCTTTACGAGCCAGTGGGAGGAGCCCTTCGGCTTGGTGATGATAGAGTCTATGGCTTGCGGTACGCCGGTGATAGCCCTGCATAGAGGCGCCGTACCGGAGGTGATAGTCGACGGGAAGACAG
The DNA here is from genome assembly GCA_016931215.1 of Candidatus Omnitrophota bacterium. Taxonomy (GTDB): domain Bacteria; phylum Omnitrophota; class Gorgyraeia; order JAHIPI01; family JAHIPI01; genus JAFGFD01. The sequence goes on along the minus strand of JAFGFD010000060.1, from coordinate 7,080 downwards.
GTTTTGTCGTGGATACGGAAGAAGAGATGGTCAAGATTACCAAGGACGTGGATAAGATAAGACCTGAAGATTGCCGCAGGCATGTTGAAAATAATTTTTCAAGGGAAAGAATGACCAAGGAGTACACGTTTCTTTACAAAAATATACTTGCCCGCGAGAAAGATACGGTTGGAACGACGAAAAAATGAAGATTGCAGTAATAGCCCCTCCTTGGATAGCTGTACCCCCTTCGAGATACGGTGGAATCGAACTTGTGATATATAATCTTGTTGAAGGACTCGCGGAATCGGGAGAAGAAGTAATTCTATTCGCCCCCAGGGATTCAAAAGTTTCATGCCGCCTCATACCATATCTGGATACGCCAGAATACTTCGGATTGGATTCGCCCAATAGCACCAAGGTCGTTGTGGGCGAGATCGCCGCCAAGTACGCCTACGCGATGGCCGGATACGAGAGGGTGGACATTATACACGACCACACGCTGGCGCCGCCAAAAGTGGATATACCCGTTGTTCACACTCTCCATGGGCCCGCAAACGAAGCCACTGTCGAGCTTTGCGCGAAGTTTTCGGAAGACCCGAGAAATAATTTTGCCGCGATATCCAACAGGCAAAGAGAACTCTATCTTAGGCTAAATAGCAAGATAAACTTTGCCGATACTGTACATAACTGCGTTGATTTAAATTTTATCGAATGGAAAAAAAAGAAAGAGGATTATTTCCTGTTTGTCGGAAGGGTCAATTGGGAGAAAGGCCTGGATGTGGCAATAAGGGTGGCTAGCAGGGCGGGTGTCAACTTGGTTATGGCTGTCAAGATGACGGAGGAGTTCGAAAAGGAGTTCTTCAGAAAAGAGATCATGCCTTGGATAGAAAAATATCCGCAGCACCTCTTTTTCCAGTTACATAAAGATCTTCCCCGTTCCATGTTGTTTGACCTGATGAGGCGGAGCAAATGCACCCTCTTCACCAGCCAGTGGGAGGAGCCCTTCGGATTGGTGATAATAGAGTCTATGGCGTGCGGAACCCCCGTCATCGCCCTTAGGAGAGGGGCGGCTCCGGAGATCATTATCCAGGGAGAGACAGGATTTTTATGCGACGATGAGGACGAAATAATAGAGGCTATAAAAAAAGTGGACACCATCAAGCCTGTAAATTGCCGCCGGCATGCACAGAAATATTTTTCCAGAGAGAAGATGACGCGTAACTATCTGGCTGTATACAAAAAAATCTTATCGAGACATAGATAGAAAAACAGCCGATAAGGCAATTATAAAAAATATTTTCACATCGCTTAAATCAGAATACGAAAAGGCAGACAGCTTGAAAAAAAATTTTTTATACTATTTAGTGTTGATATCTTTTTTGTCGGTCTTGTTATTTGAGAGCTGCATAGCTTTTATGATCCACATTCCGTCGTGCATTAGATTTCCTTTCGACAATTTTATTAGCAATATCTATATTCTGGTATTCAGAAATATAATACAATATGATTCAAGTTGCGCAAAGTATGACCCTACCCTTACGTATACCTTAAGACCGGGAACCTGCACATTTTCGAATGTAGAGTACGGCAATGTTTTTCATATCAACAGCTTGGGCGTACGCGACGACGAAGATTCTTTAGAAGTCCCGGCTGTGATCGTCATAGGTGACTCCGAGGCAATGGGGTGGGGCGTAGATCAGGATGAGACATATGCCCAGATTATAGAGAATGCGAGCGGCATGAGGGTCTTAAATGCGGCCGTATCTTCGTACGGAACGGTGCGCGAGATGCGAATGTTGAATCGTATCGACGCCAGCCGCCTCAGATATCTTATCATTCATTATGACAAGAACGATTCTCTGGAGAACTTCCAATTTTATTCAAGAAGAAATACTTTAGATATAATGCCGGAGGAGGCTTACGAGACGCTGAAAGCCCGGTACGAAAGATGGAAACGGTACTATCCGGGTAAGTTTACATTGCTATTTGTTAAATCTATTATAAAAGGCACGGCTTTTGATAAATTCGATTTTATGGAAACGGAAGGCCTGTCGGCAATACCTCCGGGTATGGAGGCGAAAATTTTCTTAAATGCGATAATCAATACTTCTCATCCTCCTCTGGATAAAGCGGAGGTAATAGTGGTCGGCGAGAAGGATTTTCTTTCTAGTCTTAAGGAGGAAGCGCGATCTCCAGATTACCCTGAATACGTCAGAAATATCTCGACTGTGAATTGCGAACCCATGCTCGATTCAAGCTGTTATTACGCACTTGACGATCACTTGAACGCAAAGGGGCATAAGATTATCGCCCAGGCGATCTTGGATTTATTAAATAATACTTATCTCAATTTAATTTAGCGAACGGAGAGAAATATGTACGACGTTATTATTATAGGGGCGGGCCCTGCGGGTCTTACAGCGGCTATTTACGCCTCAAGGGAAAAACTTGAGACCCTGATATTGGAAAAGGCCATGTGCGGTGGTCTGGCCACAACCACGGAGATGATAGAGAACTATCCCGGTTTTCCGGATGGAATAAGTGGTTTGGAGTTGATGGGCAGATTCAAGGCCCAGGCGGAGAGATTCGGCGCCAGGATTAACGAAACTGAAGCTGTGGAGAGCATAAGCGGCGGTGACGGCAAGATTAAAGTAAAGACGGGTAAAACGGAACACATTGGCCGGAGCGTTATTGTAGCTTCGGGCAATATTCCCAAAGAGCTGGGCGTGCCCGGAGAGAAGCGGCTAATGGGCAAAGGGGTATCTTACTGCGCGACATGCGACGGCCCGCTCTATCGCGGCAAAGATGTGGCTATTATAGGGTGCGGAAATTCCGGGCTACAGGAGGGGGAATCTTTGTTGAGATACGTCAAGAGCGTGAATTTTATAGAATTTCTACCTTATATGACCGCCTCTAAAATTTTACAGGAACGGCTACAGCGCCTGGATAAAACGACATTTTTATTAAATACCGCGGTCACTTCAATCAACGGTGATGCCAAGGTCGAATCCATCACAGTTAGAGACAGGTCGAGTGCCAGGGTTAAAGACATAACAGTCTCCGGTGTATTTATTTATGCGGGTTATTTGCCGAACACGGATTTTCTGAAGGGGTCGCTCCGTTTGGACGAAAGAGGTTATATTGTAACAGACACGCATATGAGGACGTCTATGGCCGGTGTCTTTGCAGCGGGCGATGTCATATATAAATCGATTCGACAGGTCGACACCGCTTGCGGTGACGGTACTATAGCCGCACTTTCAGCCTTGGAATATATAAAAGGTTTGAAATAATCCGATTTCTAGGAAATTTGTATGCAAAAAAAGCATGGTATCCGTTGGAAGGAGTTTAAGGCGCATTGGCAGAATTATATTTTCCAAGTTCTCTTTGCTACAATTTCGACGTTTTTTGTTCTTTTGACTTTGAAGCTTCAGCAGGCGGTGATAGTCGCCTCAATAGGCTCCACCGCTTTTATAGTATTTGCAATGCCGAAGAGCATAACCGCACAACCTAAAAATATTATAGGAGGTTATATTGCGGGAATCTCCGTAGGCTCATTGTGTTCACTCGTGCCACATATGTCATTACTTCATTCCATGTTTTTATACGCCGCCGCCGTAGGCCTTTCTATCTTTGCAATGGTACTCACAGATACGGAACATCCTCCCGCTTCCGGAGCAGCATTAGGAATAGCAATGCTCGGCTTTTCTTTAAAAGTCGTATTGGCCGCTATGACGAGCGTGTTGATACTGGCCCTTATTCACAACGTTTTTAAGGATTACTTAAGGGACCTGACATAGCAAACCGTTTAACTTAATGTTCTATAAAATCAATAGGCAGAAATATGAAACATTGGCACTGGGTTATAGTATTGCTTTACGTATTATCACTAATGGCCTTGACAGTCCCTGCGAGCATATTGGCCTTTCATCCTTTGGCGGAACCTTTTTCAAAGAGCGTCAAAGATATGTTGTTACACTATTTAACCTCGTGGGGGTATTGGGCTTGGCTTTTTGTCATGTTCTTGTCGCAGGCATCGCTTTTGGTAGTTCCGGTTCGGATATCTTCCAAGAGACCTGTCACTAAGAGGCATGTGTTTATTCCTGTCATTGCCGCCGCCCTTTGTATGGGCCTATTGGCGGGTGGAGCACTTTTGGCCATAGGGGAGACGATTGTGGAGGACGCCCTTAATGATTCGATATGGTGGATGGCGCTTGCCTTACTTATTCTGACATGGATACTATGGGCAAGCATATTCAGAAGGTGGGCTATGGGTCTGGGACCCCGAGGTTTCATAGATAGACAGTGTCGAGTTCTATTCAAAGGCAGCATATTGGAGCTTTTGGTGGCAGTGCCTCTTCACATAGTGGCCAGATGCAAGGACTACTGCTGTGCCGGATTTGCGACTTTTACCGGCATAGCTTTCGGCATTTCAGTAATGTTGCTCTCGTTCGGGCCGGGTGTATTTTATCTATACCAGGATAGGTGCAAAAGGATTAGTAAAGGGCGGGATAGCGCCAAAAAGTAACACGGAATGCTAAGATGAATAAAGACATAGTAAACGCGATAATATATAAATGCCTTGGTTATAAAAAAGGCGAAAGGCTGCTTATCGTATGCGATGACGGCCTGCGTGATTTGGCATATGATTTTTACGTAAAGACAAAGGCCGCGGGAATAGAATCGATGTTGCTGCAGATGAACCCGCGAAAAATACATGGCGATGAAGTTCCCAAGGCTGTCGCCGGCGCGATGAATTCCGTGGACATTGCGCTACTTTTTACATCGGTTTCGATGTCTCATACAAAAGCGCGTAACGAGGCCTGTAAGATATATGGTACAAGAATAGCAAGCATGCCTGGCATCACAGAGACGGTCATGAGAAGAGCCATACTTATCGATTATAGCAGGCTTTACAAAAAAGCGAAATATATCTCCGATCTCTTAACAAAAGGAAAAAGATTGGAGATATACACAGCGCGCGGGACCTATTTGTCAATGTCGATAAGCACAAGAAAAGGGTACATGGATAACGGACTATATATCGAAAAAGGGGCTTTTGGAAATCTGCCGGCCGGAGAGGCGTGTGTTGCTCCCATGGAAGGCACAACGAATGGCAGATTAGTGGTAGATGGAAGCAACCCTCTTACTGGTATGGTGAAGAGACCGATTGAGATACAAATCAATAACGGTTTCGCAGAAGAGATACCCATCAGGGCGGCTAAAGGCTTGATGGGCAGGCTGGGTAAGTGCGTGTTAAATGTTGCCGAATTGGGGATAGGATTGAATCCGAAGGCAAAGGTGACGGGCAATGTACTGGAAGATGAAAAAGCTCTTAATACGGCGCACATTGCATTCGGAAATAATATTTCATTCGGAGGCAAGGTTGATTGCAGATGTCATCTGGATTTTGTATTCAATAAGCCAAAGATATATATTGACGGGGTGATGTTGCCGATAAATTAGTTATTGTTGCGTCTCGATGGATACCCTATACAAGCCGGTGAGGTAAAATTTGAGTAAAAAGCCAATTTTTTCTTGCCGATAGGCATTTTCTAATATATATTATTTAATAGGGAATTACCCATATAAGAGGAGTCAGTAACTTTAGTTTCGTGAGATAAAGGAGATAGCCATGGCGGATTTAATAAGAGAATGGCTGGACGAAATAATAGCCTTCATAGATATCGATACGACGCTGATTAATTTGAAGAAATATATATTGGTTCTATTTTCATTTATTCTGGTTTTGAATATATTACTGATTTGGAAGCCCGACGCATTCAATATACTGGCACAGAAATTGCAGAAAAAATACGGATTTAAGAAAGAGTTTTTTCCTTTTCTTGAAAGCGAAAGAATGGGATTAGACCGCTTTATTTTCAATAACCGCAATATTATAGGGTCACTCGGCATATTATTGTCTATTTTTTCCTTTTATCTCCTCCGCTGATAAAGATCATTTTATCTACGCCAACCAGCCTGAATTTGTGATGAGAATATAAGTCCGAATATTGTCTTTCAGGGCGTTATAACGCGAAAGGCGCTGTATAAAAATAATATTTCGTTTCGGTGATTTATGATATCCGGCAAGAAAACGTTTTAAGATCGAACCAAAAAATAGGCATGGAGATATTATTGATTAAAAATAACGGGAGGAGATGGTTTTGAAAAGAAAGGTCATGGTTCATATCGCGGTACTATTGACTGTAATCATGGCGACTTGTTGTTTTGCGGAAGAGCAAGAGAGACAAGAAGAGGAGCTTGAGAGACTCTTGACTTCTTTTTACAATGACATAGCTCGGATAATAAACGACAATATGGATGATCCGGACGAGTGCCTAAAGAGAGTGGATGATTATTACAAGGATAACGAAGACAAGGTTGAGAAGATACGTGCTTTGTCCGAAGAATATATGACGAAACTAGCGTCTATGTTAGGTGAATATGAAGACATAGGAGGCGATTGGGAGATAATAGATTACGAGATTGAGTATGAAATTTTAGAAAAGACAGGCCTTGCCAGGACGCAGCCGTTCATGAACTATGAGACCACAGATTATTCGATAGCGCTGAAAAAATTTTCGTCGATTTACCCCCATCATGGTTCAGTCATAGCTAAAAAGGCCTTAGAGTTTACCCCTATTATGCACACCGATTCCGTTCCCGAGATGCCCGAGGAGTATTACTGACTATGAATATATACTTAGTTATCATTCTCTTTGTGTTGATAGGAGAATATCTCCTGGAATCGGCGGTTGAATTTTTAAACGTTAAACATGCCTCTTCCGATTTACCCGGGGAATTCACGGATTTTTATGATGCCGGTAAATATTCCCTCTCGCAAAGATATCTTAAAGAGACTGCCATATTCCACATCGCAAAGGATACGGTTTTTCTATCGGTTACGCTCTTATTCATACTTTCGGGTTTTTTTAATGTTATAGATGGTCTTGCGCGCGGTCTGAATGCAGGATATATATTGACCGCCCTGGTTTTTGGCGGGGTCCTCTTATTGATAACCCATCTTTTTAACATACCATTTTCGGCGTATCGCACTTTTTACATAGAACAGAAGTATGGTTTCAATAGGACCAC